>JAUCCO010000108.1:0-11696 GCA_034676125.1 Bacteroidia bacterium | reverse complement strand
TGGAATTATGGAATACAAAGCAAAACCAGAGTATGATAAATGTGTAGCTATTTCTACCAAAGCTTCTATTCGTGAAATGATGTTGCCTGGCGCAATTGCATTGTTAACTCCTATTATAGTTGGTTTTGGATTTAAAGGAATGTTTCCTGATGCAAGTTCGGCAGAAATGCTTGGTGGTTTATTAGCTGGTGTTACAGTTAGTGGTGTGTTGATGGGTATTTTCCAGAGTAATGCTGGTGGTGCTTGGGATAACGCAAAAAAATCTTTCGAAAAAGGTGTGATGATTAATGGTGAAATGTTTTACAAAAAATCTGAGCCACATAAAGCGTCTGTTACAGGTGATACCGTTGGTGATCCATTTAAAGATACATCAGGACCTTCAATGAATATTTTAATTAAGTTAATGTCAATCGTATCATTAGTTATTGCTCCTTATATTGCCGTAAATGGCGGTGGTGCTGATAAAATGATGATGGGTAACCATTCTGCTTGTCATGCTGAAATGGGTGCAATGGATAACGACCATTGTGATATGGATAAAGCAAGTTGTGATATGAAAATGGGCAATTGCGATTTAAGCAAATGTGCTACCATGACTAAAGAAGAGTGTGCTGCGCATTGCGATGAAATGAAATGCACACCAGAAGAAAAAGAAAAATGCTTAAGTATGTATGATGAAAATGGCAAGTTTGATGAAGCTAAATGCAAAGAAATGTGCAAAGCCGAAACCAAAAGTGCTTGTATGGAAGGTTGCACTAAAGGTTGTACCGACCAAGCATCATGCGAAAAAAGCTGTGGTGAAAAGTGTGTAACATCACACAAAAACGCTGCTAAGAAAAGTTGCTGCGCTGGTGATGATGATGAAAAAGAAGAAGGTTGTGAGCACTAATATTAAATAATATTTAACACAAAAAATCCCTGATAGACCAAAGTTTATCAGGGATTTTTTTATTGATGATTTTTGTGGTGCAAATGGAAACGGAAATAGAAAATACAATTGTAAGTTTTAGCCACCTCTAGTAATTGCTAAAAGGCCCTTGCATTGGGGCAATTGTATCGAGAAGTTGAGGTAGAGATTCGCTTCGAGTAATCTAAGAATTAATCAGAAATCAACTTAATAAAAAATGATTTGTGGGATATGGACGGCCGAGCGAACAACTACCCAGCACATTGTTATAAACTTGTTAAACTTCATTTACCTTATTGTGCAAAACCACCTTTAGCCACTTGATTATAAATGATGATTGAATGCCCCTTCCATTTTGGTTTGTTCTGCTTTGGAAATCTTCATCTCATCTGCAAATTTTCTCCACTTGCCAACAGAAACCTTAACCTGCTCAATAATATCTTTAGCTTCTTGTTCTTTTAATCGGAAGTAAGGAATAACCGATAAGGCAAGATCCAATTCCAATGAGTTATCGTCTTCTGAAATATTTAACGTAAGGCCCGTTCCTTGCGGCAAAGGATTTAGATCATAAACAGGAGATAATTCCCAACCTGTATTAGTTAATAGAAAGCCATGATTGCGAAGATGGTCATCTGTATTCTTAATACATATATTCAGCACAATACGTTTCCATAATTCTTTCAGGTTATCATTCACATTACTTCCATGTTGAATGATATATTGGGCTATCTCAATATAGCTCACTCCTTCATGATGATCGGCTCCATCATTATAGCCTAGCAATGTCATTGCAGATGCAAAGTGAATTCTATTACCTCCATCAGTTCGGTCAAATCGCTTGCTCAAAAAAGTATGGTAATTGCCCGATAATTTATGTGCCATTGTGGGGTATACTTTAATTCCTGCATCAGCAGCTATCTTTAATGCTACCATTTCCCATGCGCCTACATCATACTCATCCTTCCCACTTGGAAATTTTGCAATCCACAAACTACCATCAGTATTTTTAACACTGGCTTTTGGCCTTGCACCACCAAGCGATGACCCTGGTGCAATCAACATGTTTAACCACTTCAGTGTTTCATCATCTTCTATATCTTCTTTTTCGAGTGCTAAACTGGCATATTCCAATTCTCTTATGGAAGTAAAAGGAGGCGAAGCCAATGATTTTTCATCACTAAGAAATTCGCCTTCAAGATCAGTTTTAAACCGTAATCCTCCCATGCGATGCTCATCATAAACACCTAAAAGAAAATCAGATTCGTAAAACACTTTAGGTTTCCGACCTTCTTTTCTTGCCATGATGGCTTCTCTTCGTTTCATTAATACCCGTCCCCACCTGTCTGGAGATGAATCTAGAAAAACACCAAAATTTGGCTTATTGTCTTTGTTATACTGAGTACCTGTATAAAATTGAAGATTAGGATCAAGTTCCTGTGTCTGTCCTGATTTAATCCAGTCAGTCGTATACTCAAACGAAAACACTTCTTTTCCTCGAATATAAGTAGCAGTAAGTTCACCCATCAAGGCCGTTTGTTTCAACCCAACCCAATCAGCATAAACGTATATTTTATTGCTCATAGCTTTTGTAAATAATTAATTATCCTTTGTGGATGAGTTGTTTTTTTTATTACTGGCTTTACTCAATTTTTTTTTAGGCGCTCTCTCTTTAGGAACCAGTCCGGCATCCTGTAACTTTCTGCCTAACTGGTCATCTTCTGCTAGTTTCAAAAAATCATCCTCCATTCCCAGTGCAAATAGCACTTGAAAATATGCGCCCATTGCCACAGATGGTGTTCCCTTTTCTATTTGCCATAGCGTAGCCCTGCTTATTCCTGCACGTTCTGCAACTTGTTCGGTTCCCAGTTTCCTTCTTAAACGGGCAAGTTTTATATTCTCGCCAAGCCTTAACAAAATCTTTTTACCCTTTGTCATAATAACAACCGACTCTTTCATAACGTATGATATGTTGAACAAACATAGCATAAATGTTTTATATATTAAACATTATAAAATTATTTTTTGCTTTAGCACATAGGATAAAATCTTTTTATTAGTGCTCGTTGTTGGCTTCCCTAAAAAACAGTGAAGTAAAGTATATGTACAAAAAGGTATTCGTTTTAATTAGCAAATGGCAAAATACAAAAGAAGAATTATAAACTTTTGGTTTTATTTAATGCTTTAGTGATGCGGACAGAATGTTCGTGCAAATGGGCACATCGCTCCTACTCTCGAGACAAGCGCCAAGCCCAAGCCACCCAAGGCTTACTCGAGCAGGCTGTTTATTTTCAATTTTAAGTTATAGCCACTTCGAGTGATTGCTTAAGGGGCCTTTGCGTTGGGGCAATTTTATCGAGAAGGGGAATGATAGAAGACTCCTACTCTCGATACAAGCGCCATGCACAAGCCAACCCAAGGCTTACTCGAGCGGGCTTTTATCTAGAAGAGTAATACTTGTTAAATTAAACAAAATCAACCCCGAAAATTTAAAGGATACTGATAAATATTTACTTATCGTTTATTTCTTATTCATGGCAAGTGTAAGCAATAAAAAACTCTGCGATAATGCAATTACACTATGGGTAACATTATCTTGCAGTGCTATCATTTGACCTTGTTCTAACAAAACACTTTCTTCCTCGGCAGTAAAATTTACCTTTCCAGCTATTACTTGAACGCTAATTACACCATTTGCCTTATGCGGTTTTAACTCGGCATTTTCATGCAGTCCCAACAGCACAATTCTCATTGTTTCTGATTTAAAAATGGTAACAGAATTACGGTCGCTCTCTTTCCAAGTTGTTTCACTTTTTAATTGATCAATAAATTTATTTAAATCCATTTCTACCAATTGGGCATTTAAAACCCTATTACCTTCTGGTCGTTGAGGAGTGGCTTCATTTGCTTTATATTTAATCCTATCTTGTGGAATATGGGTGTTTAATTTTTCTATCAACTTGGTAGTTTCCGCATCAGCAGAAATTCCATAGCCATTTACCAATACACCTTTTATGTTATGTTTTGAAGAAGAAATAGCATACACTATTGATTCATCATCTGGATTACTTGCTCCTTCAAACCTATATACTTTATCTATCTGAAAATCGTCAGGCGACAATACAATCTTTGTTTGATGACATTCAATACATTCATCTTTAATATTAAAGTCGTGCGTGTAACCTAGTTTAATTAATCCATTAATGGTTTGCGACAATGTGCCAAAGCTTTCGTTTAAATTATCAGTATTCATTTTTTTAGGTAATAATATAGTGAAGAATAAATTTTAATTTCCTCTATAGGTAGAATAACCGTATGCTGAAAGTGTTATCGGCACATGATAATGGTTCTCATCCTTAATTTGAAATACAACTTCTATAAATGGGTAAAAACTTTCTGTACCCTCTTTTTTAAAATATTCGCTTGTAAAGTATGTGAGTTTATAAATTCCTAAATTAGATTTTCCCGATTTTAAAAAATCAGCTATTCTTCCGTTTTCGTCCGTTACTTTTTCATCAACAAACAACCAAGCTTTTGTTTGTTCATTATATTTTTCAAGTTTTATGGTTACACCGGTGGCTGGTGTTCCTTTAGCTACATCAAGTATATGACTTGAAAGTTGGTAGTTGTTTTTTTGTGCAAAAGTTAGGGTTGATACCGTTGCAAAAACTATTGCGAAGATTATTTTTTTCATGCTTGTGTTTTTTAAAATTGATACTATTTAGTTAATGGAGTGTTGAGGATGGATTGATTAAATTTATATTTATTATTACCAACCCATAAACACTTAAACCTAAGTTATCGTTTTAAATAACTGCTATCGTACTGAATTCAAAGCTAATTAATTATTTGGATACCTGCTTTAAAAAAACATAAAACTTAATGAAATCGTTACTTTGGAGCACATATAACTAAATTGATGTAAGTAATGGCTACTTACAAATAAATAACCTTTATGTTAATTTTCGAATCGTATTTTACATCAAAACAAGCCTTTGAAAAATTGGGTATATTGGTAATTCCTATAGATTTATAATTTGAAAATCCTATTCCTTCTATTGGCAAAATAAACCCTTTGTCTATTTTACCATTTTTGTTTTCATCGTGTAAAATATTAACAGCATATTTTCCAGCGGGTAAGTTTAAAAATGTAACGGTAGAAGTTCCATGAACAATATGAGCTGTTAATATTTTGTAAAATTTTTTGTAATGCTCATCAGGAATAGTTTTGTCTTTATTGTACAATGCATATTGTACTACACCCTTTGAGTTACGCAACTCTTTTACTTCTACCGTTAACGAAAATGTTTCGGAATGTGGAGCTACAAACGAATTAAGCAACACAAAAAACACAATAGTAAATATGGTTATAATTGATGTTTTCATACTTGCTAATCCGTAATTTTTAATTCTTAATTCTTAATTTTTAATTTAATAACATCAACTGCATAATAAACCACAGGCACTAAAAACACGGTTAATATTAACGAAGAAAGTAGCCCACCAATAATTACCCAAGCCAAACCATTTTTCCATTCGGCTGCTGTTCCTGTAGCTAATGCAATGGGCAACATGCCAAAAACCATTGCTAAAGTAGTCATTAGTATTGGGCGCATTCTTTCTTTGCCTGCCATAATTAAAGCTTCTTTAAAATGCTTGCCTTCTGCTTTTAATTGGTTGGTAAAATCCACAATTAAAATGGCATTTTTAACCACTAATCCCATCAACATAATTAACCCTAGCAGCGCAAATAAACTTAAATTACTTAATGATAAATTTAATGCTAAAAATGCGCCAATAATCGCTACCGGAATAGAAAACAAAACTACAAATGGATACACAAAACTATCGTAAAGTGCTACCATAATAAGGTATATTAATAAAAAAGAAATCATTAAAACAGAACCTAACGCACCAAAACTATCGTTCTGTCTTTTGATATCACTACCCCAAGTCATTTGAATACCATCTGGCAGCGGATTTTCTTTAAGAAAAGCCACCACATTATCTGCTACCGTTCCTGATGGTCGGCCTAATGCATCAGCTGTTAATGTTACTGCCGCTTGTCTATCTTTTCTTTCTAATAATGATGGTGAATTGTCTTGCTCCACGGTTGCAAATTGCGAAACCTCCACTGCTATTCCCATTGGATTAATAATGGTAAGTTGTTGTACATCTTCAAAGTTTTTACGGCTAAAATCATCTAACCAAATTCGCACTGGATATTCAGTTCCATTTTCTGTTAGTGAAGCATCATCATTACCCGTAAATGCTGTACGCAAATTTATACCTACATAAGCGGTATTTAATCCAAGTCGTTGCATTTTATCTTTATCAGGAATAATTTTATACTCCGGACTACCTGCTTCTACAGATAAACGTACATTATCGGAACCAGGAATTTTTTCGATGATGGTTTTTAAATTATTACCTGCTTGCATTACTTCATTTATATTACTTCCACTTAAAGTAATTTCAATTGGTGCCGAACGCGGAATTAAACCCAATGCTGCCATTGAATAATTTATACTTGGAAATTTAGATTTTAAATCTTCACGCAAATTTCTCATAAACTCTTCAGTAGGCACTTTGTTTATGTTTGAAGTTTTTAACTCTTCTTTTTTAATTTTTAATTGAATGGTAAATTCTGTTTTATTTGCCGAACCCACTCCTAAACTTCCCATACCTGAGCTGGGGCCACCAACATTGCTAAATACAGTTTTAACTTCGGGTTGTTGTAAGATGTAAGTTTCTATTTTTTGAGCAATTAAATTATTTTGTTGTATTGAAGTTGATTTATCAAACTCTAATGCCATTTTAAATTTGCCTTGATCGCCTGTTGATATTAATTCTTTACCAATAATACCTTGTTTCATCATACCTAAAGTAAATACAAATAAGAACAACACGAAACCTATAAAAATTAATTTATGATTTAAAACCCAAGTTAATTGCCTGCCGTACCAATTGGTGAATTTTTGTAATTGATGTTCAAACCCTAATAAAAAACGGTTGAAAAAGTTGGTGGGCTGCAAGTCTTCTTTCATACCAATACGAGATGCCAACCAAGGTGTAAGCGTAAAGCCAACTAACAAACTAGTTAGGGTTGATGTGATAACAACTACCGAAAATTGCTTGAGCATATCTGCCACAAAAACTTGTAAAAAGAGAATAGGCAAAAATACCACCACATCCACCAATGTAATAGACAAAGCGGCAAAACCGATTTCCATACGGCCATCCATTGCAGCTAAGCGTTTTTCTTTGCCCCTATCTAAATGTTTTTGAATATTCTCTAAAACCACCACGGCATCATCAACCAAAATACCAATAATTAAAGACATTGCGAGCAAAGTCATTAGGTTAAGTGTGTAACCTAGCAGCCACATTACAGCAAATGCAGTAACCAAAGAAGTAGGAATAGCTACAATTACAATAATAGAATTTCTAAAACTTCGAAGGAATAAAAGCATAACCAACGAAACCAAAATAACAGCTAAAATTAAATCAAAAACCACAGAATCTACAGCGGCAATGGTATTATCTGTGCTATCATCAGCAATAATAAATTGCACGCCTAAATTGGCATGTTGTGCTTCAATGGCTTTAAATTTTTGTCTAACCAAGGTTGATACATCAACTGCATTAGCATCACCTTGTTTTTTTAACAACAATCCAACACCATTTTTGCCATTATAACGACTAATTGAGGTTGTTTCTTTTACACCATCAACAACACTTGCTACATCTTTTACATACACCGGACTACCAGGAAAAGGCATGGCAATTTGTACATTATTGATATCTGTTAAGTTTTCAAACTTTCCTGTTAATCGTACCGAATTACTTTCTTTATCTGTTTGCACTTTACCAGCAGGTAAATCTAAGCCAGAACGATTAATGGCTTCAACAACTTGCAACAAAGAAATTTTATACAATTTAAGTTTATCTTGGTTAACTTTTACTTGTATTTCTCTTTCTTCGCCACCCAAAATTGTAATTTCTGCAACACCTTTTATTTGCTGTATTTGTGGCAAATATTCGTCTTTCATTTTTTGATAAAACTCGGTTGCAAGCATATTGCTTGATGCGCTGATAGACATAATGGGTAAATCGTTTGGAGAAACTTTACTCATTACCGGACTTAAAATATCTTGTGGTAAATCCTTACGAATATTATCGATATAACGTTGTGCATCCTGCATCGTTTTATCTAAATTGGTTCCGTATTTTAGGTTAGCAATAATTACCGAAGCATTAGGCAACGATTTTGTAACCAAATAATCAACACCTTCTAAGTTTGATAAAGCATCTTCAATTTTTCTTGAAACTGATGTTTCCACTTCATTTGGTTCGGCACCAGGATATACTGTTTTAATTACAACCACCGGTTGATTAAAATCGGGCATTAACTCGTAACTTAAATTTTTAAACCCTATTACACCCAACAGCGTAAACACGCTAAAAAGCACAATAATTAATGAAGGGCGTTTTATAGATATTTCTGTGATATTCATGGTCAATTAAGAATTAAAAATTACGAATTACGGTTTTTGATGGTGATTTGAATTTTACCTAATATTTTGCAAATTTCCTCTGCATCAATAAATAGGCTTTGATACTCACTGTCGGTTATATAACCAGTAGCCGCAAGCAATTTCAACCAATAAATACTTTCTCTTGCTTCTTTGTATGATACACCCAACTTGTTTAAAAAGTCTTTATCAGAAACTCCACCAATTGCTTCTTCAATATTAGCACCTATTGAAGTTCCGCAGCGAAGTAGTTGTTTTGATAAAACAAATTCCTTCTTGTCTGTTGTTAAATATTTATAAAGATTTACAATTCTTATTGCAAATTCAAATGATTTATTTTGAATAATATTATTAGTTTTCATACTCGTTATTCCTAATTGAATTCCTACTTCGCCTTAATTCGTAATTAGTAATTTTTAATTCGTAATTAAAACATTCGCTCCATCAAACAGATTTATAAATCCATTTGTAACAATTACATCACCCACATTTAGTCCGTTTGAGATAACTGCATTGTTCTGTATTTTATTTGCAACCGTTATGTTTTGCAAAACAGCTTTACCATTTTTTACTACATAAACTTGGGCTTGATTACCTGTATTAATTAAAGCAGATGCAGGAATAACTATACCTTTTTCAGTTGTTTGACTTGTTAAATTTACTTTACCAAACATGCCCGATTTTATTTTTAAATCAGTTGTATTAGTTACTCCAAACTGAATAGGAAAACTACTTCCCATATTGGCTTTACTGCCTATCATTAAAGTTTTTCCATTAAGCGAAACATCACTATAAGCATCGGCAGTTATTGTATAAGTTTGATTTAATTTAAATTGTTTCAAATCAATTTCGGGAACATTAACAGTAAACTTTAATTGTGTAATATCTGTGATCTGAAGTAGCGGAACTCCTGGTGCTGCAAATGCACCTTCCTCGGTAAGTTTGGCTGTAACTACACCATTAAATGGCGCTTTAACGCTAGTTTTATTTATTTGTTCAAGCAGGGTAGCTCTTTGCACATTTGCTGACTTTAAACCCAATGTTGCTTTCTCTAATTGAACTCCTTGTATGGCATCAGCATTTGCTAAAATTGTATACCTATTAACATCTGCTGTTAAACCTTCAATTTGTACATCTACCGTTTGCAATTGTAATTTAAGCAACGAATTATCAAGTTGAATAAGTGTTTGCCCTTTGCTTACTACACTTCCTATATCAACCAATACTGCATTAACTTTACCTTGAATATCTGCATTAACTTTTGTTTCCTTATTGGGTTCAAAAGTACCAGTGTAGGTGTGTTCAGCATTAATGTTTTGCAGTTGAATAGTTTTAACTTCCACATTAATTTCTTGTGTTTTATCAAACTGATAAACCTTGTTTTGTGTGATGGTTTTATTGCTTTTTAACTTTATAACCACAATACCCACCAATACCAATGGTATCATAATGTATAAAATTCGTTTTGTGTTAATTCCTGTTTTCATAAATCGTATTCTTTATTAAAATATCGTAATGCTTAAATATATTTACTTAATACTTAGTTGTAGTTAAATTACCTGTAAGTTTTTTCATTTCTAACGTAGCTTTTAAATAATCAACCACTGCAGATAAGTAGAATTGTTGTGCTTCTCGAAGCGCATTATCAGCAAGCAACACATCAGTTAAATTTGCTGTTCCTTGCTTTTGTTGCAAAATGGTTTGTTCATATATTATACGTGCTAATTTTACTTGTTCGGTTGTAGTTTCAACAGATTTTTGGGCTACATTTTTTTGAAGCTTCGAATTATTAACCTGCATTGTATTTTGCTCGTTTAATAAATTAAATTGTAATTTATTATTTTGCAGTTCAAGCTTTTTCTGATTGATTTTTCTATTCGTAATTGTTCCGTTAAAAAGTGGATAAGAAAATTGAATTCCACCAAAACCAATTGGAAAAAACTTTAAAAAATCATTAGGCTGTTTATCGTATCCAAAACCAGTTGTACCATACATTCCAATTAGGTTTAGCGAAGGTAAAAACCTTGAATTATTAAGTGTATTAAGCTCGGTAGATAACATGCGATTTTGTGTAATAACCAACCGCATATCAGTAATAGCATTTGGGGTATATTCGTTTGTATTTTGATATTGAATATTGGGTTCGATTTGCACAATTTGCTCGGCTGAAACACCCATTGCAAACTTTAACCCATATAATACTTGCTGATATTTGTTGTCTATATTTTCGTGTTGGGTAGTAAGTTGTGCAACTTGTAATTTAACCTTACTTACATCGGTTCCCTTTGCAAGCAATTGTGCATTTAGCAACGCCATGTTTTTTAACAACTTTTGTGCATTAATAAGGTTGCTATCAACAAAGGCTAATTGATGATGCAAAATTTGTGCATTGTAATATAAGTTAGCAATTTCAAAATAAATTTGTTCCTCTGTTTTTTTGTATTGCAATGCTGTTAACTCGGCCGCAACCTTGGTTATTTTTATTGCACCATACACTTGCGGATTATACAAAGGCATTACCAACTGTAGGTTTGCATTGATATTATGAGGTACACCAAACTGTGCTTCCTTAAATTGCCCCTCGGGTGCCATCGGATTAAATGTAGATAACGGCATTAACTGATATGGCAAATTGGTAAAATACTTATAATCGGTATTGGCTGTAATTTTAGGAATTAAATTAGCTTGTGCCTCTTTTGTTTTTTGATTGCTAATTGCAATATTATTTCTGTTTATCTGTAGGTTTTTATTATAAACCTGTGCCGTGTCTATACACTGTTGCAACGACCATACTTGCGCATTGCTGCTATTCCATGCCAACAACAGCAATGCTACAACAAGTAGGTGTTTGTAAACGCTTACTAACTTCATTTGATAAATTTTTTTATTGATTATTTATTCTATCCTTTTGTACTGCCATGTCCACCGGCAACAATTCCCATAATTTTAAGGCTTAAATAAACATATTTAAAAAGTTGAAACAATGGATTAAACATAAACCATCGCTGCGATTTTGAAATTTTTTGTATCATATTATGTATAATTTAATTATTCAGGAATCAACCACCAAAAGGGTTTCATTTTAGCTTTATAAATAAATGCATAATGTAATGTAAGTTTTAGCCAATGCCCTGCTAAACCAATATCTCCAAATGTTTTAGACTGCTCTCTTCCTTGGCTTGAAGGATATTTTATATAATCTGGTACAATAGGAAAAGTAGTGATACTTATGCCACTTCCTTTTAACATGCCATATC
>JAUCCO010000107.1:0-11706 GCA_034676125.1 Bacteroidia bacterium | reverse complement strand
CAACAACTTTACTTGCGGTATCACGACAACCTTCCACTTCAACAATTAACTTAGCTTGTTTACTTCCACCAGTAATGTATGAGTGAGTTGTATTAGGTGTATTTGAAGTTGTGTTATCGCCAAATAAGTAAGTAAATGTAGGCGTAACAGATGGTGGAACAATAGATTGATTTGTGAATGTAACTGGTTTTCCAACACAACCATTGCTTACTGTAAAGTCAGCTTCTGCTGTATTTTTAACTGAAGCAATTGTTTGAATAGAATCAACACAATTATTTAAGGTATCAGTTGCAACTAATTTTACTAAGTAAGTGCCGGTAGCACCGAATGCATGCACAGGAACTTTATCTGTATTTGGTAATGAGTTATCACCAAAGTTCCATCTGAATTTAACATTCTCAATACCATTTGCAAAAGTTGAGTTATTCTCAATTATTAAGTTACTTCCTTTACACGTATTATCTAATGTAAATCTAGCTGCTGGTTTGTTAAATACTGAAACTGTTGTTGAGAAAGTATCAACACAACCATAATTAGAAATTAATTTTAACACTGCATTGTATGTTCCTCCAGCAGGGTAAAAGTATAATGGAGAATTAGAGTATCCAATATCACCATTACCAAACGACCATTCACTACCAAAACTATTTACTCTTCCATTAACACCAGGAGTAATAGTAGATGTATTGTTAAATTGAACAGGTGCACCAGCACAAACATTTTGAGCAGTGAAACTTGCATTTGGCTGATGGAATACTTGAACTGCATGAACAGCTGTATCAATACAACCTAAATCATTTTTAACAGTTAAACGTACGTTTACTGTAGAACCAGCTCCGGGTACAATTGCATCAACCACGCTGCTATCAGCAACCTGACCACCAATATCGAATGAATAGGTGTTACCTATTGCATGAGGTCCAGTACTTGTAAAGCGTGTTACTTTGCCTTCACAAGCTAAAGTAGAAGTAAACTCTGCAATTGGAGATGGCAATACAACAATATTATATGCCATAGAATCTAACAATGTAGTATTGTTTTTAACAATCATACGTACACGATAAGTACCAGGATTTGCATATGATTTAATTGGATCAGAAACGTTTGATGCTGTTCCATCACCAAAATCCCAGCTATATTGCATAGGAACGGTAAACGCACCTGTTGTAGAAACGTTAGTAAAACGATTGTTTATATTTTGACAAAGTGTATCGTTAGGTGCATAAAAGTTAGCAATAGGCGCATTAGCAATTGTAATACTTCTATAAACAACCGAATCGCAACCATTAGGTAATAAACGAACAGTAACAGCCATTACAAATGTTTTGTTCGAATCTTCTGGCATACCGATAACTGAAACATAACCAGGATTTCCTCCCGCAGGTGGAATTAAGTTGTAATTTCTAGCAGAGTCAATAACTACATCTTGATTAGAAACTTGATCATAGAAGAATTTATAGATTGATACATTTGAAACAGTCCAATTGGTGCCATAATCTGCATTTGATGCTCCTTTAGGTGCTACAATTTGGTAACGAGCTTCACCACCTACTTTAACAGCATCTGGTGTAAATGCATCACCAACATTGTACTGACCGTTAAATACAGCACCTTTAATTACAAATGGACCGTTCTTGAAGTTTCTGAAATGCACAATAGCAGTATCATCCATAAAATTCGCACAGTTTGAAGTTAAGTTACGAGCCCAAATACGTAGGTATGCTGAATCAGCACTAGCCAAGTAACCTTGAACAATCATATTACCATCAGTACCTTTAACTGTTGGTCCTATAAACCGATCTGTTAACATATCAAACACAGTGTACTCAAACTTAGCGTCAGCATTAGTAATAGTTAGGTTAATAGAATCATTAAAACAATTGGTAAAGTTTTTAGGCGTTACAGGTAGTGATAAGAAGTTATCAAAAATTACTATACTATCTATGATGATGTTTCCACCATTTTTCGAGTAACCTTCAATACCTAAGCGTATTCCAGAAAATCCAGTGTATTCTTCTAAACAGAAATCATATACTTTGTAACCTGGTACCGCAAATTCTCCATTCTTACGGTATACTGGATAAGCTTTATTTACATCCGTCCATAAGCCAAAACCAGGTGATACTTTAATTAATATAGAGTCATTAGCATTCATATTATCATCAGATTGAGAAACATATAAACGTAATGTAGGGCGTTTTGCTTGAACAAAATCTAAACAAGTAGAGTATAAACGAGATGCTACTTTATTACCTGAAGGTAACATTGCGGCACGGCTACCAGTTAATGGTGCCAAAACAGGGTTTGTTACCGAACCAAATGATTCTAAATCCCAAATTTCATCATTGCCAGAGTTAATAGCTTGTGCTCTCCAATTGTACTCATTTGGCAAATCAAAGCCAGTAGCAATACTATTTGCAGGATTAATTGCAATAACTGTAGTTGTATAGTTATAACCAGTTTTAGGATCAGTATTTACAAAAATAGCATTTTGATTACCACCATCAACTCCACCAAAACGATAAGCAATTCTCGTATTCATTGGTTGTGCTGGGATAGCATAAACACGGTCTAAACCAGCTCTAGTAGTTGCTATCAAAGCTATTTCGCTACCCCCATTTAAACGATAGTACATTGTATCATTAACTATAGGAGATTTGTCCATTACTCTTGCTTTTATTTCAAATGGTACACCATCAAAATAACAAAAGTCAGATGGTAAAGTCATGTCATAAATTTTAGGTCCAAAAATATCTTGGAATGAACCAATAAACTCATGCGCACCAATTGTAGACACACCGCTAGCAGCAGAAGGACGAGGAGCTCCAAGAATATCTGTGTTAATTATACCAATACGTTGTCCTGCACGGAATAATGGCGAAGAAGTATTAGTAGGAATTAATAAATTAACATCACTAGTAAAAGGTGGAGCAACACTCATTGATAAAGTATCTTGCTTGGTGTAATCCATCCAATCTGCAAGTGTAGTATAATTAACTGCTAATGCAGATAAGTTAACACCTGCAATACGATTATTACCAACCGTACCTGCAACATAATAATTATTATAATCTGTATACTTTAATGGATTAGCATTACCAGAAATTGCTAATGCGTAAATATTTCCACCTGCTGTGGCTCTAGATAATTTATTCTGTAATATATTATTTGTTATAGTGATATCGCCAAGTGTTGTGGTATAAATACCAATACAAGCTGAAACTCCAGATGCACTTAAAGTAGTGGCTTGCCCAAGATTAATAGAGTTATTCCAAATGTTTACATCAATTTCTGTAACCTGAGGAAAAACTTGCGTACCATTTAATAAAATACCATAAGGATTATTATTAAAGTTTGGTCCAGATTGTACCGAACCTAAAGCAGCAATTCCAGAAATCATATTGTTATAAATATTAATTGACTTCTTTCCGTCCCATTTTAAGTTAACGTTAATACCATATGCAGCAACACTATTAAGAGATGTTATTTTAGTAATTGTATTTCTTGTAATGGTAACTGCAGAATCAGTATTAAAGTATGGTAAAACCGCATTACTAATTTCAATACCACTGTTTAAATTAAACGTAGGAATATTATTACTAATAACATTACTATCAATAATTAATTTAGCTTGAGATATTGCTAGAATACCTGCAGCACCATTAATACCACCAAAATAATCTGTTGGTACGCCCATAGCATAAGAGTTACCACCAATAATATTTCCTTTCACCGTAGTTCCTAAGTCATAAGCACCTGATGAAGAAATATCTCCTCTTAAATGCACCCCATATTTAACAGCACCAATAAAATTACTTTGATAGGTATTGTTATTATTTCTTTCTCTGATAGGATTATTCGGAACTGTATTTGGAGAATTAAATGCCACACCACCTTGATATATACCCGCAAATGTTGAAATAGAATTTGGAGTAGAATATCCTAAAATATTACAGTTTTTGATGGTAATGTTTGTTGCTGGTTGAGACCAACCCATTACATCAATTACCCTTATAAATTGATTATTTACATAGCTAACATTTGCTGGACTTTGAGGTAATCTAATGGTTAGGTTTTTGGTAATACCATCATTAGAACCATCAATAGTTACCCAACGTGCACCTTGAAAACGCAATACGCTTGCCGCAGCAGAGAATTGAGAATTAGTAGTAGCACCCGTAGAAGAAATAGTAGGATTAGCACCAGCAGCTGGTCTAATTAAAATAAGTCTATTACTACTCATCATAGGATAATCATGTAAAGTAGAAATTAGTGTATCGCCTTCACCAGTGTAACCATTTGTAATATTAACTATTACTTGATAGAAAGGAGGCTGATCAGCATCTACTCCGTTAGTATTAATATAACGGAACAAATTATTGATGGTGTTAAAAGAACCAACTGTTCCAGATCCATCTAAAGGTGGAGCTAAAACTCCATTAACTTGATAGGTTGCCCCACCGATAAGCGGTGAATAAGCTTTGGGTAATTCTAATGCTCCAATAGTTGCTGCAAAACCCCTCGGTTTCCCTGCAATATCTAATACTACTGTACCTGTTCTTACTGCTGTTTTAGCAATATGACCTACAAACATGGTATCAATTGCCGAAGTAGAATCATTTAAAAATGGTACTTCACCAAATTTAGTAGTTGTTTCAAACTTATAAAGATCTCTTAACTCAAATAATGAAGGCAATTGGATATTAGGACTTACAAAGCCTATTTGGTTATTTGTAAAGTTAGCATCTGCACCACTATAATATACGTTTGAATTACTTTCTGAAAATGGATTTTGACTTCCACCAACAGTAAGTACATATGCGTTAGATGGTGTACCAAGAATTTTTCTACCAGAAGTATTTGAAAATAAATTATTACGGCAAGCAATTCCAGAGGCTCTAGCATCAATAAACAAAGCTGTAGAGAATGCTCCAGGATTAACCTGTACAGTTGGGTGTTGAGACATGTTAATGGTGTTATGTATTAAACTTACACCTATTGCCACTGGTCCAACAGCAACTACTGGAGATTCGATTGCTATACCAGCAGGAGAACTCAATGATACTGGAGAACCAGATCCTGTTCCATATATTTTAGCAATTATATTGTTGTTTATTGTTATTCCACTATTAGGCTCACTTAAGCCAATGCGAATACCAACAGCGTAACCACTATTAGCACCAAGATTGTATATTGTATTTCTTGTAATAGCTATATTTCTAGCAGACCCACCTTCATTTGGTGTTCCGTCAATATCAATACCTCTGTAACCAGTAGTATTAGGTATAGAGTTTCTGATAATATTACTATCAATAGTACCTTGTAAAACACCTTTAACATATATAGCTGCTGCATTAGGTGTTATACCACCTATGTATGTTGTTGCTATTGGAGTGCCAATAGGACGTGTTCCACCAATAGTGTTTTTATAAATAGTTAAAAACTGGTCTACTTGATCAGCTTTTGCTCTCCAATAAATTCCATATCTAACTGATTCAATAGTATTGTTTCCAATAAAGTTGCTAAGATTAGCACCACCTATTGCACTAGCTAAACCTGTAGGATGGTTTGAAGCGCCCATATATACTGCTGCAAGCGTATTGTTTGAACCAACACTTGAGCTTCCGCTTAACATACAGTTTCTAATAGTGATATTAGATGTAGAATGGTTTAATGTAGGAATTAATGCTATTAATTTTGCTTGAGCTGATGTTGCAGAAGCAGGTAGACTAACCGTAATATTGTTTCCACCTGCATTATCTGTACCGTCAATTTCAAAAAATGATGCGCCATAAAACCTAATTAAAGCATTATTATTATTAATTGCCGAACCGTTAGGAATAGTAATATTTACAGGAACTGAAGCTGTAAGTTTTATCGGACGTACACCTGACATACCTGGATAAGGTATAATTGGAGGAGCAACAGTAGCATCAGTTAAATAGCCAGTAACAAACTTAACGCTGATAGTACCAGAACCAGAAGTACCAAAACTATTTAAGTGATTAATAAAACTAGTTAAAGTTTTGAATGATCCTGTGGTAGGGCTAGCATTTGTAGGCCAAGCATCCACCCCATTAATTAAATATGTTGCGCTACCCAATAAAGGTGCAAATGCATTTGATGTATTTTGTGTAAACTGATAAGCACCAATAGAAGCATTACTTGCTGGTCTGTTATTGCCAATATTATCTTTAGCAACCATAGTACGACCTAGGTTTCCGTATTTTACTGCGGCACCATTTGATGTAAGCAAAGTATTATCATCTTCAAATAATGGACGTGAATAAATACTATGTTTTTCATATCCAGTATAACTTGCCCACTCTGCAAGTGATGTATAATCATTTGTTGCTGTATACGCAATATTTGGCCATCCACCAGTTGTGGTAACTTCAAATAAATTATAATCACTACTGTCAAATGGACTAGTAACTGGCACGTTAATAGCACTAGGACTTCTATTAATAATTACCGCATAAGTACTATAAGTGCCTATTGTATTGTTAATATTCTGTTGGGTATTAGAAAGTATGTTATTATACATTCTTAAACCGCCTGATAGCGTTGGTCCTGTAACAATACAAGCAGAAGGTGAACCGTTTAGTATTGCACCTGTAAGTGCTATACTATTATTAATCATATCAATACCTGCATTGCTTGAACCATTCTCAATTAAAATACCAATTGGATATTGTAAACTAGGAATAGAAGGTGCACCAGGTGAGCTTAATTTAGCAATTGTATTATTGGTTAATTTTATTGCAAGTGGGTTAGCATGATTTCCCAATGCAATTCTAATACCTGTGATACCAGCAGATGCTGATGCTAAATTATAAATACGGTTAGCATTAATTAATATATTAGTGTCTAAAGAAGTAACACTAGCAATGTTTGACAATTCAATTCCTTTAAAGCCAGGAGTGGTTTGTATATTTCCAGAAATTGTGTTTCCTTCAATTACAGCATTAGCTTGATTACTTAGCATAATTCCAGATGCATTTACAGCACCTCCAATTGGCGCATCACCACCAATTCGATTATTCCTAACCACTAATCCTAAATCTTGATTACCTGCAGCTCCTGTGCCAATGCCTCTGGCGTAAACCCCATATTGTACTCCTTGTATGTTACAATTAGTAACATTAATATTAGAGTTTCTACGTGCTGAATTTGTATTAATATTGGCACCACCAATATAAATACCCGCATATGTAGAAACTGTTGAAACTGTTGAAACACCAATAATATTAATATTTTTAACAGTAACATTATTAATTGGCGAAGCCGTTGTACTAATCATTTCTACTGCACGCTGAGTAGCGTTAGCTCCTACAGTTCTTACTGTAAAAGTTATATTACGTTGCCCAGGTGTACCTTCTCCATCAAGGATAAAAAACTGAGTACCTGATAAGCTAAATAAACCAGTATTTGCCGCTTGATTAACCGAAGTTGTAATATTAAAATTACTGCCTGGTGCTGGCTTCATAACAATAGTTCTTAATGCCGAAGCATAACTAATGGTTCCTACGTTAACACCTTGCGCATTCGCCTCTTGTCCATTGTAGCCAGCTACTAGTAAAATTGTTATCTGACCTATAGTATTAGGGTTAATACCATTTGCGTTTAGTGCGCTTATTACGCCTGTACTTGCTGTATAAGGGTTACCAGCGACATAAGCACCGGTAAGATTAGCAAATGTGTCTTTGGGGGCAACTAAGTCGTTACCTATACCATTAACATAATAAGTTTGCCCCGCAGCGAAGGGGGCTTGGGCTTTAACACTTGTTATTCCTACTAGTGATGCTAGTAAAAATGCAGATGTACATAGCTTGTTTGAAAGTAAAGTAAAATTGGTCCTCATATATGAATGTTATAATTTTATTGTTACGAGTATTAATCAAAGTTTAGAAAAAAAAATCAAATATCAAAGTCTTTTAAAACATTTTTAATGTTTTAAGTAAATATTTCTGTGGCCTATTTTTTTGATGCCATACAAATCCCTTGATTTTCAGCTCTTCTGGCTTCAATTCATTAATTGGATAAAATGTTGCATCAGGCTGGGTAATAAACTTCGCGGTTTTAATTTTACCAACATTAAACTGAAATATCATTTCACTACAGTTTATCACATTAACCCCAATGTAAGCGCTGTCTTCTTTTGCGTAATAAATACTTTGTCCATTACCGAAAACCTGAATAAACTCAATTTTGTTGTTTTTAAAATTAGCTGTCATGTTTTTTCCTTTAACTTGATTATAATGCTTTGATGTTTCTTTTGAAATCACAAATCCGTTATTCCTAATATTCATCGAATCTAACTTATTATTATTAATATAAAACAATATTGTATCACCCGTTATCTGATTCTCATCGCTCCACAGTACGGGATTGTGGTATAAAGTCATCAACGAATCTCCTTTAACATACACCAAAGAGTCGCATACAGCCTGCATATCTGCTTTGTAAATCTTTACATTTCTGTAGGCTTTTAATAAATCACTTGTTTGTTTATTTACTTTTCGATAAGTATAAATTGTATCCGCCCATATCATCATGGTATCATTATTCATGCTATTAATAGCCAGTGGTTGTTTTGTGATATAACTTTGTCCTTGCTTTCCAAATATTTCTGCTAAGTTTCCTATTAAAATTGTTTTATTAATTGTGTCTATTACCACAATATTGCTTAATGCTTTTGCATACTTATTTTTCCTGTCATAGTATATTGTATCAGCTATTAAAGTATTTTCTTCACTCCTTATTTTTGCTCTTTTTAAAAGCACTCCAGTGTTTTTTTCTGTATGATAATTTCCAGCTTGACAGTATATAGAATCGGTTTGAGAAGCTATTGTAGTATTGCTAAAAAAGGTAGCCACTTTAGTGTTCGACTGATATTTTAAAGTGTCGCTAATTAATATAAAATCAGGGCTAACAAGTTTAACATTCTTTTTAAAAAAAAGCTCTTTGGTTGAAGTGTAATAGTAGCCATACTTGCTTGTTAAAACATTAGTTCCACTTACCAGTAACCCTTCGTTATAATAACTGGCTATATTATTTTTTAAATCAAACACCAACTCATTAGTAGTTAAGGTGGATGTAGCATCTACCATTCTAACATTTTTCTCCAAACGAGCAACCTTATTATTGCCATCATATTTTAAAATATCACCATAAAAACTTACACTATCGTTGTGATTGATATGTACATTTTTATATGCTTCAACATAATTGGTTTCATCGAATAAATATGCACTATCGCAGCTTAGTATGGTTTGATCTTGTTTAAGCTTTACATTGCCAACTAACTTTTTAACTTTATTAATACCACGCGATTCAATAGAGAACACATCAGCATTTAAAATCTGAATTTTATTAGATTGGCCATAAACGTTTTTTATGCCTATCAATAACACCATGTAGAATATAATAAAAATGTATTTTTTCATACAGCGACCAAAACTAAGCAATTATTGTAATTTTGAGCCATGAATATTGCAGAATTACTCCAAGATTTTTTAAACATTAAATCGATAGGCAGCCAAAAATACATTTTAGCTGTAAGCGGTGGAAAAGATTCTATGGCAATGTTACACTTATGCATAGCCCAAAAATTAAACATCATTGTAGCACATTGTAATTTTATGTTGCGAGGCCAAGATAGCTTTGATGACGAATTATTTGTTAGAGATTATTGCAGAGTAAATAATGTGGTTTTTGAAAGTATACAATTTAACACCAAATTGGAGTGCCAAAAACTTGGAAAATCAACCCAAGAAACTGCCAGAATTTTACGTTACAATTGGTTTGAAAAACTTAAAGAAAAACATCAAGCTGATTATATTTTAACTGCACATCATGCAAATGATTTAACTGAAACATTTATATTAAATGTTGCAAGAGGTAGCGGACTAAATGGACTTACTAGTATCCCCCAAAAAAACAAAGCTATTTTAAGACCGTTACTACCTATTACTTCAAATAAAATTCAAGAATATATCGCTTTAAATAATGTTCCGTTTAGAGATGACATTTCTAACCAATCTGAGGACTATACGCGCAATTACATTAGGCATAACATTGTACCCAAGCTTATTGAAATTAATAAAAACACAGTACCACATATTTTCGAAACCACCCAAATTTTAACCGAGGTACAGTACATTGTTGAGGAAAAGATTGATGAGCTAGCATTAAAGTATTTCTCCACAAAAAACAACACTGTTTATATTGATATTTCGACCTTAAAAACCTTACCGTATTATAGCTATATTTTGCATACATGGTTAATGCCTTTTGGGTTTAATACCAATCAAATTTCCAACATTTTAAGTACAAAAAATTTATCGGGTAATAAATGGGAAACACCTTTACATACCTTACTAATTAATCGTGATGAAATAATTATTGAAAACCGTACCAATACCCACGACATTAACCTTGTTTTCGACACTCATTTTCCAAGTGAATTCTGTTTTAATAACTATTGTTTTGAAGTAAATATTATTACTAATAAACCAACGCATTACTTGCCTAATGTATTGTATTTTGATGCAGATAAAATCTCTTATCCTGTTACAATAAGAAATTGGCAAGAAGGGGATTCATTTACCCCCTTAGGAATGCATAATTCTAAGAAATTAAGCGATTTTTTTATTGATGAAAAAATAGACCAATTTAGCAAGTTACAATTACCCATTATTTGTAGTATAAATAACATCATTGCTGTTACTCCGCTGCGCATTAATGATAATTATAAAATAACTTTAAATACTATACGTATTTTATGTTTAAAAATTAAACACTAAAAAAGGGCAACCACTGGTGTTGCCCCTTTAACAAACTATAATTAACTCTACTTTATAGAGACTCTTTGGGTAAACTGTTTACCGTTATTTTTAACTTGTAACATATAAACTCCAGCTGTTAATCCGTGTATGTTTAAGATTGCTTTGTTAGTCGTCATTTCAATAGTTTCTGTATGTACTTTTGCTCCTAAAATGTTGTATAAAACTACCTCTGTTTTACCTGTTAAGGTTTCTTTAGTATTGATGGTAAATACACCATTACTTGGGTTTGGATACACTGCTAATAATTGGTTTGATGTTGCTTCTTTTAAGCCTGTTTTAAAATCAACATAAATTGTACGTTTAACCTTTTTAGACATGTTGCCTGACGAGTCGGTTACTTGGTAAGTAATTTCTTTCCATCCTCTTTCTCCGCCATAGTATTTACCTGTAATTGGGTCTACACTTAATGATGTAGATTTTTGTACCATTGGCATTAACTCTTCACTTGAATAGTAGTTGTCTGTTATGCGGATTTCGTTAGCCATATCAAATGTATCATTCCATGCTAAATCAAAAGGGTTTCCACCTAAAATTTCTATTACTGGTGCAATGCGGTCTACTACTTTTACTTCTCTTGTTATCTCACTTGTATTACCCGAACCATCGCGTACAATATATTTAATACTGTATGTTCCCAACTTGTTTGTGTTTACACTCTTTTCTGCAATTATAATTAAACTATTCTCCGAGTTATAGTTATCTGTTGCTGTTACTCCTGGATCTTCATAATTAGTATTGTATACATTTATTACCAACGGATTGGCTCCTTTTAAACTTAACACTGGTGCTATTGTATCTTGAACATCAATTTGTATTTGTTTTGGTGCACTGCAATTGCCTAATGGGTCGCATACGG
>JAUCCO010000106.1:0-11887 GCA_034676125.1 Bacteroidia bacterium | reverse complement strand
CCGAAGTACACAGTATATCTTAGATGCAGCAAAGGCATTAATCAGCACCAATAAAGTGCGTTTAAATCCGGATAAAACATTGGTGGCTAAAAATAAAACTTTAGCCAACTTGCCTATCAAACCTAACATTACCGAATATTATAATTTAGCGCACGAAGCAGTAGGAATTGCAAAACAAATAGAACAATTAAAGCAAGCAGGTACTAAGCTTAATGAAATTGCTGTAATATACCGTAAACACGCACAAGCAGAAGATATTATTAAGTATTTACAAGCTAAAAATATTGGTATAAATGCCAAGAAAAAAGTAGATATTTTACACGAACCACTTATTAAAAAAATAGTGCAAATGCTTAGGTATGTTTCTGCCGAAAACCATAAGGCAAATACTGGTGAAGCATTTATTTATGAACTGTTACATTACGATTTTTTTAATATTCCACCAATTGAAATTGCTCGAATTTCGGTTAACGTTTCGAGCAAAAATTTTAGCGAAAGAAAAACTACTTGGCGCGAAGAAATTAGAAATGCCATTAGAAAAAAACCTACCGATTTATTTACGCAAGAATTGCAACAAGGCAAGGAATTAGCTTATGCATCAAAAGTTATTGAAGGATGGATACGAGATGGCATAAATTTAACTACCCAACAATTAATAGAACGGATAATTAACGAAAGTGGTTTGCTTGCCCAATGTTTAACGGGTAGCAACAAGCGCTGGGACATGCAACTTTTACATACCTTTTTTGATTTTGTAAAAGGTGAAAGTAGCCGCAAAACCAAAACTACCATTAATCAATTGTTAGAAACGATTGATTTAATGATTGGTCAAAAAGTACAGTTGCCTACCCAATTAATTGCTTTTGCCGAAGATGGCGTTAATTTTTTAACTGCTCATGCTTCAAAAGGGTTAGAGTTTGAACATGTTTTTATGATGGGATGTACCACAAAAGCATGGGAAAAATCGGCCAATAATTTTGATTTTAAACTACCTGATAATGTATTTACTGATGACAAATCGGTAGCGGGTGAGGATGAAGATGCTGAAAGTAGAAGATTGTTTTATGTGGGTATGACAAGGGCTAAGCGTGCCTTAATGACCAGTTATGCGAAGTATGATAACAATGGAAAAGATTTAGAAAAAAGCAGGTTTGTGGCCGAGCTTGAAAGTAATGCGCAATTGCAAACCCAATTTGTATCGTTGCCCGATGATGATTTGGTGGAGTTTACTTTACATGTGCTCGAAAATAAAAAAGCACAAGCGCCTGCCAGTTTATTTGATAATGAATTTGTAGATGAATTACTCCAAAAATATGCTTTAAGTGTTACCCATTTAAACAATTATTTAAAGTGCCCAACAGCATTTTATTTTAACAATTTAATTCGTGTGCCTGCGCCATTAAGTGCAGCCATGACATTTGGTAGTGCGGTGCATTATGCATTAGAGATGTTGTTTAGAAACATGAATGCGCATGCCGAAAAACAATTTGAATCGGCTGAGGATTTTGTAAAAGATTTTAAATGGTACATGCGCAGATTTGAAGATGCTTTTACCGAAACAGAATACAAACGAAGAATAGAATATGGGGATGAAATATTACCTAAGTTTTATGATAAATACATTGAGCAGTGGAATAAAATTACCAGTATTGAGCGCAGTTACCGCAATGTAGTGGTTGATGGTGCACCATTAAGTGGAAAGTTAGACAAGATAGAATTTAATGGCAATGTGGTAAATGTGGTGGATTACAAAACGGGCCAATACGAAAGGGCAAAAACAAAATTTGGTCCGCCAGATTTAGAGAAAGTTGAAAAGGCCCGATTAGAAGACAAAGACCCAAAATTTGAAGATGAGTTTGGTGGAGATTATTGGCGCCAAGCGGTATTTTATAAAATATTGATTGATGCAGATAAAAGTACTCCTTGGGAAATGCAAAGTGCCGAGTTTGATTTTGTGGAGCCAGATAAGGCAACCAACGAATACATAAAAAGGCGGGTAGATATTACAGCAAATGATGTATTGATAGTTAAACAGCAAATATCATCAACTTATAGCCAAATAAAAGCTAAGCAGTTTAGCAATGGTTGTGGTAAAGAAGATTGCAATTGGTGCGATTTTGTATCAACTTATTATGCAAATGATAACAAAATAAATACGGTTAATTTAACTGTTGAAAACGAATCTGAGTTGTAGTTTTTTATTTCAAAATACTTATTGTTTTTAGGTTTAAAAAACGGTATAGATTTTAGTTTTATTAGCTGAAGAGTAAATTATAATTCACCTATTTAAAAAACTGGCTGTACAATACTTTTTTGTCTCCATATCAAAGCATATTTTTAAAATAAAATTTTCAATTTTAAGTTTGATATATTACTAAGTTTTGATTTCTATTTAGTTAAGGTTAAACGTTTCCTTTTTTTAAAAACGTATTAAAGAATATGCTACTATTATCACATTTTTTTACTTGTATTTTTGCGTATTTTAAAATATATGGAGATTTAAATCCAACGTTTAAAAATCTTTGTTTTATAAAATGGCTCGCCTATTTCTTTTTTCTACCGATTACATATTTTAATTTCCTATGGCTTGTGTTGGTAATTGATTAATTATACTTTCATTTTTCAAAACTATCTAGTAAAAAGTCTTTAAATGATGTTTTACTTCATATTTATTAAACTCAAATTACACTATTATGAAAAAACGTTTACCACTAATTTCTAGTAATTACTTTGTACGTAAATTTCGGTTTACACGGGCAAATTATTTAACAAGTATTTTAGCAACTTTGTTGTTACTAGTTGTTAATTTTAACAGTGCATTTGCTACACAAGTAAATGGAACTTTAACCATCGACTCCGCGGGAACGGCATCATCAACGGTTTTTGTCGATTTTAACTCATTGGTTAATTATTTAACATCATCTAATGCACGTCCAGATGGTGGTCCAGCAAACTCTGCTCCATTTGGGGTTAATGGCGCTTTAACCATTAATGTAAATAAGGGTACGTATACTGAGCAAGTTAGTATACCTGCAATTACAGGTGCAAGTGCTACAAATACCATTACAATAAATGGAGGCACAGGAAATGCAGCAACAAGAATTTTAACATTTGGTGCAATTAGTTCTTCAAACAGGCATACATTAAGGTTAGATAATGCTTCGTTTATTAATGTAAAAAATTTAACGATTATTGGTTCAGGTGTTAATTATGCTTGGCCTATTCATATTTATAATAATTGTAATGATGTTACAGTACAAAACAATATAATAAGTTGTAGCTACAATTTAAGCAGTCAAACTAACACAAATTATATTGATGTTGTAATTAGTAATTCTACTTCATCATATTCCACAGCATCCATCTCAGATAATATTACTATAGATAACAATATTATTACCAATGGATATTGGGGTATTTGCGCTTATGGTAATTCTACTGTGAATACAAATAACGGAACAAGATTTACCAACAATACTATGGATAGTATTGGCCAATATGGAATGTATATTTATTATCAAACAGCACCTAAGGTAAGTGGCAACACATTAAACATGCGTAAGGTTAATGGGGCATCTACGTCTTCAGCGGGAATATTTTTGGGGCAATGTTTATCTAGCATCTCAGATTACCCCGAGGTAAATAGAAATTATATTCAACAAGCCTATTATTATGGAATTTACTTTACAGGTACTAGCGGTTCTGCAACGCAGCGTGCACAATTAATTAATAATGTTGTTGCAGGCGGTTTTACATCAACTACTCCGTATGGCTTATATTTTAGCAGTAGTACTTTTTGGGATGTTTGGTTTAACTCTATAAGTATTGATAATGCTGCAACAGGAAGTGGAGCTTGTATTAATATGGCTACATCTGGTTTAAATTATAACGATGTAAGAAATAACAATCTTGCGGTAACACTTACAGGTGCTACCAATACTTTGCCTTTTAGAGCAGCCGCAACTGCTGCTAACTTTACAGCATTAAATTATAATAATTACTATAAGGCAGGAGCAACATCTGCTACCACTATTATAAATGTAAGTAGTAACTATACTCCAACAACATTTAATACAGCATTAGCGGGTGGTGCAAATTCGCTTAATCTAAACCCATCATTTACATCGCCTACAAATTTATTGCCAACAATAGGTACTATTAGAGGTGTGGGAATAGCTTCAGTTAATAAAGATAAAGCAGGTGTTTATCGTAATTCGCCACCAAATATTGGTGCTTATGAGGTTGCATCTGCTGCAGCAGCAGATTTAGCCGTGGTAGATTTAGTTAGTCCTGGTTTGAACTTACCTGGTGGCACACATAATGTAATAGCTACTGTTCGTAATTTTGGAAATTCGGCTATTACTTCATTTAAGCTAAAATCATCACTTAATGGTGTTTTAAAAGACACAACCTTAACAGGTGTTAACCTTGCTAAATATGATGCACTAGCAGTAGATATGGGCGCAACCAAGCAGGTTGTACTTGATAATTATACCACTCTTTATACCTTAAAAGTGTATGTGGACTTAGTAAATGGTGGTGGTGTTGATACCAATTTTGATAATGATTCGATAATTGTTGGTCCTAAAAAAGCATCCTTAAGTGGAACCTATACTATAAACCCGCTTGGTAGTGGAGGTAAGAACTTTACTAGTTTTACGGCAGCAGTAAATGCATTAAATAATAATGGTATAGCAGGTGCCGTAATATTTAACGTTTCGGCCAATACCTTTAACGAGCAAGTGGTTATTAATAATGTAAATGGGGCATCTGCAACTAATTCAATAAGGTTTATAGGTTCAAGTATAAGTGGTACTACATTAAATTTTGCAGGAGCTGCGGCTCCAAATCAGTATACCGTAAGATTAGATGGTGCCAATTGGGTATCTTTTGAGAACATGACATTAAGCGGTGGCGGTGTATCATCTAACTGGGTTTACCACATATATAACAATGCATCAAACAATACTTTAAAAAACTGTAAAATTACCATTGGTGGTGTAGGTGCAAGTTCTACATCAAGTGCCTACGTTCCAATTGTATCTAGTATGAGCACAACCTCATATAGTACAACTACAACGTGTATAATAACTAATAATATAATAGATAGTAATGTTATAGAGAATGGGTACATAGGGCTAGCTTGGGGTGCTTACGGTACTGCTACTAATTTTAATTATTTTAGAGGTAATACCCTTACCAATCCTTATAGTTATGGAGTTTATTTATACTATAGTCAAGGGTTTAATTTTAATGGTAATACCGTTAGTATGCGTATTGGTAACACAACTAGTTATGGTGTATACATGCAGAGTGCAACCGCTGGCTATCCGCTTTATAATGAATTTAAAAATAATGTTATCACCAATGCTGGTTATATGGGGGTATATATGAGTTCAAGCAGTGGATCTTCATCTAGCTTGGCTAAGGGTGAGTTTTATAATAACCAAATTGGTGGAGGGTTTGTTTATGGCTCATCTAGGTCGATTTATATGACTAGTTGTAGTTATTGGAAAATATACCATAACACGGCTAACTTAGATAATGCAAGTAATGGTGCAGCTTTATATATTCAAAATGGTTCTGCTAATGATATAAGCAACAATATTTTTGCTGTTACCGAACCAACAGCTACATTGGCTCTTCCTGTTTTAATAACACCTTCAAGTGCTGTTTCAACCTTTGATTACAATAATCTTTATAATGCAGCAACAACCAACTTGATAAGTATTGGTGGTGTTGTAAATACTGCTATCGATTACCACACTGCTTACCCTAATGGAGCAAGTGCAGGGAGCAAAAACTTAAATCCACAGTTTACATCAAACACCAATTTAAGTATAGGCGAGGCTTGTATGAATGGGGTTGACTTAGGTGTTACTTATGACATAGCTGGTTATACACGTGGTACAACTCCCGATATGGGGGCAAAGGAATTAACCTCAGTACCTGCTTTAGATGCAAGTATAGCAAAAGTTAATTCTCAAAAATTCCCTTTTATACCGGGTAATCAAGCTGTAAATGTAACCATTCAAAACAATGGAAACACTACCTTAACTGCAGTTACCTTATCGTACAGTGTAAACGGAGGAACACCAGTTACACAACAATGGACAGGTTCATTGCCATCATGCGATACTGCTAATTTTACATTTTCTACCAACTATAATTTTGGTGCAGGACCCAATATTTTAAAAGTGTATACATCGGCACCTAATGCAGCAACGGATGCAAATAATTTAAATGATACTTTTAGGACATCTTCTTTTTGTACTGGGCTAAGTGGAACATATACCATTAATCCTGCAGGTGCAGGCGCTACTAACTTTACTTCATTTGCTGCGGCTAAAGAAGCATTGGTATGCGGAGGAGTTGCTAGTCATGTGGTATTTAATGTAGCCAGTGGAACTTACACAGAGCAAGTACAAATTGACAATGGAATTCAAGGCTTGTCGGCTACTAGCACACTTACATTTAAATCTGCAACTGGTAATGCTGCTGATGTGATTATCGCTTATGCGCCAAGTACTAATACTGAGAATTATGTGGTGAATTTAAATGGTGCTGATTATGTTACCATTCAAAATATTACTATATCAAACATTGGTTCTTCTGGATATTATAATGTAATTAATTTAGGAAATGGAGCAGATAATAATACCATTCGTGGTTGTGTATTTAATACCAATAGTACAACTAGTGGATATTTTGTTTATGTAAATTCAACTACCGACAATAACAATACCATTGTTTCTAACATATTTAATGGAGGTGCTTATGGGATATATTGGTTTGGAGCTACTACGTCTATTCAAGCTTATGCTACTAATAATAATATTGATAGTAACACCTTTAATAATCAATACTACTATGGTATTTATGCTTATTACCACAACGGTTTAAAAATTAGGTACAATTCAATTAACAGTAATTCTGGTACAACTTACTATGGTGTTTACAGTTATTATAACCATCAAAATGGTGAAGTAATTGGAAATAAAATTGTGCTTACTAACACAACTAATGCAGGTTATGGTTTGTATTTGGCTTATATTAATCAAGGTGGAAGCACACTTTCTAGGGCGCTAGTTGCTAATAACATGATAAAAATGGGTACTGGTTCTACTGGTACTAATTATGGTATCTATTTACAATCATCAAACTATATTAATTTCTTACATAATACCATTAATGTAAATGGATCGGGCGCTAGTGCAAGTAATGCGTTTTATGCTTCAAGTACTAATCAATACAATAACTTTGCAAATAATATTTTCCAAAGTAGTGGTACAAGTACTACCTCGTATGCATTCCAATCAACTGTTGCAGTTGCAACTTTTAATACCCATAACAATGTGTTTAATTATAACAACTACTATGTGGCTGCAGGTAATATTGGTCGTTTTTCTACTACTAATTATGCAACACTTGCCTTATTTAAGGCGGCTAACACTCAAGATGCAAATTCAGTTAATATTAAAGCAAGTTTTGTAAACAATAATGGTTTGTATATAAATGCACCTTGTTTAGATAATTTAGGTACAAATGCTTATTTAACCTCAGTACCTAAAGATATTGATGGCCAAACAAGAAATGCAACCACACCAGATATTGGTGCTAATGAGTACACCTCTGCACAATATGATGCAAATGCCTCAAGTATTAGCTCTCCTTTAGTACATAGTTATGCCGCACAAAATGTTAAAGCTTGGGTGGTAAATAATGGTTCAACAACCATAACATCTATTAATATGGGATATAATATAAATAGAGGTACTATAACTTCCCAAACATTCTCATCATTATCAATTGCACCATGCGATTCGGCTGAGGTTACTTTTACCACACAAATATCTTTACCTGCTGGTTATTCGTTTTTACGTGTTTTTGTTAATGGAAATATAAACGCAAGCAACGCAGATGGAGTTAATTTAAATGATACTGCGGCAACTTCATTCTGTACTTCATTGTCGGGTACTTTTACAATTAATAATGCAGCACCACAGTCATCAACTAATTTCCAAACATTTGCAGGTGCAATTAATGCGCTTTCAGGTTGTGGATTATCAGGGCCAGTAACATTTAATGTTGCATCTGGAACTTACAATGAACAAGTTGTTATTAACAATATAACTGGATCGAGTGCTACCAATACCATTACATTTAATGGTGCAGATAGTAGCAATACCATTATTACTTATAATACAACTGTAAGTGCAGCTAGATATGTTGTGTTGTTTGATAGCAGTAAGTATGTAACTTTTAATAATTTTAAAATTATACCAACGGGTACAAGTTATGGCTGGGGAGTTTTAATAAAAGGCAATGTAGCTGCATACAGTTCTGATTATATTACCATAAAAAATTGTGCGATTAATATACCAATGATTGCATCTTCTAATTTTGCAGGTATAGTTGTTTCTCCAAGTTTAACATCTCCAACAAGTACATCAAATTATTCTCAAAATATTAGTATTGAAAACAATACCATAACAGGTGGGTATTATAGTATAACCATGATGGGTTATTCTACTACAGTTAAGAATTTAAATAATAAGGTAACAGGTAATAAAATATCTAATTTTTATCTTTATGGTATTTATGCTTACTATCAAGCAGGTATAAAAATTAATGGTAATACCATTGTTGATGGAGGTAAAAGTTCATCGGTATATACTTCACCAAGGGCTATTTATTTATATTATGCAGATAGTTTTGAAGTGCAGAAAAACTGGGTTTATGGAAGCGCTGGTGGAAGTGCACTAAACGCACAGAATTGTAATGGAACCGTAGATTCTCGCAATCTTATTGCCAATAACATGTTTCAGGCGGGCGAAGCTGCTAACACAACTCAATTAATATCTCTGCAATCTTCACCTTATACCAATATTTATTACAATAATGTATTGTCAACAACTACTGCAACCAACACTAGTAACAGCAATATATATGCTAGTAGTTCTAATTTATTAAATGTTGCAAATAATAATTTAGTAACCAAATACAATACATCAAATTACTTAGTGTTTTATAGTTCATCTTCTGTTAATTTTAGTAATAATAATAACTATTATGGTGGTACTTATTTTTATAATTCTTCTACTGGAGCATATTCATTAAATGATGTCAAAAATCGAGTATATTCAGGAAGTGATTCAAATAGTAAGTCAATTGACCCGCTTTTTGTAAGTGATTTTGATTTACACACACCAACTAGTGTAGGATTAGATAGTGCTGGAATTACAATAGCTGGTATTACTGATGATATTGATGGGCAAACACGTAACTTAACCAATCCTGATATTGGTGCAGACGAGTTTACGCCACCAACAGAAAATGCAGGATTAATTGCAATAACAAATCCTTTCAATCCAATAGCTACTGGCTTAAATGAAATACATGTTGTATTAAGAAATAGTGGTATAGCTACACTAACTACCGATTCTCTTATTTACCAAATTGGAGCAACTACACACCGTATGTTGTGGACAGGAAGTTTAGCTGCTGGAGATACAACTACAGTTAAATTTAATGCAACTAGTGGACCTGGAAACAGCGACCAACGTTATAACTTTGCATCTGGAACCACTACTATTAAAGCATGGTCGAGTTATCCAAATGGAATTGTTGACCCATCGCGTATTGATGATACTACAACTATTAGTGTTTGTACTGGTATTGCCGGTGTATATACAATCAATCCTGCAGGTATTGGTTCAAGAAACTTTACTTCGTTTACTGCTGCCGCAAATGCATTGCAGTGTGGCGTAACAGATTCAGTAACATTTAATGTTTCAGCTGGAACTTATAACGAACAGTTTGTGATTAATACAATTCCAGGTGTAAGTAGTACTAATAAAATTTTATTTACAGCTGCTAATGGAGTTGCTTCAAGTGTAATTGTTCAATTCAACTCAGGTTTTACCAATAATTATATTGTAAGCTTACTAGGTGCACAGTATATTACTTTTGATAAATTATCATTCAATTCAGTAAGTACCTCTTATGGTAAAGTATTTGACATTACAAAAACTGTTTCAACCCCGTCAAGTAATATCAATATTACCAATTGTGTAATTGGTTCAAATGGTACAAACTCGCAACTGATAAGTGCAACAGAAGTTCCAAGTTTAAATATTACAGGCAATAGCTTCTCGAAAGGCTCTTATGCAATATATTTTACTGGTAATGGAGTTGCAGCAGGAGTTAATATTATTAACAATACCATAGGCACATCAAACACCGATGCTCCATACAGTTATGGAATTTATTTACAATCTGCTGTATCACCGATGATAATTGGCAATAGTATGTTTTCATCTGTAAATACTAATTATTATGGTATTTACAACTATAGTTCATCAGGAAAAATAAAGATTAATAACAATAAGATTATTGTAACTAATGGTGGTTATGGCATAAACAATTATTTCTCTAATACTAGTGGAGGATCTGATACTGCTGAAGTTTACAACAACAGTATTTCTATCGGAGGAAGTTCTGCAAATACTTATGGTATCTATCATTATTATGGTGGCAAAACCAATTACTATCATAATACGGTATACAATTCTTCATCAAGCTCATCTTCTTGTGCTGTAAAAACATATACGAGTAGCTCAGGTTCGAATTATACTAACAACGAATTTGTAAATAATATTTTTGTTAGTGATGTTGGATATGCATTATATGCAGATGGTAGTTCTGCTCTTTTGGCTCAAGTTGTATTTAAAGTATTAAATTATAATAATTTGTACTCGGGTGGAACTAACCTTGCAAATATATTTGGAACCAACTATACCAACTTGACTGCTTTTAAAGATATGATTTATACAGGAAGTGATTCAGCCTCGGTGAGTGGAAACCCTGTATTTACATCAAGTGTTAATTTAACGCCTACATCTTGTATGCCTAATGCCGTTGGTACTTTATTAACAGCAGTTACAAAGGATATTAATGATAAAACAAGAAAAGCTAATCCGGATATGGGAGCATTTGAGTTTACGCCTTCATTAACTCCACCTACTGTTACAACTCCAATAACACTTTGCTATGGAAGCACATCAAGTGCTTTAACAGCTACGTCTGCAAATACAAAGGTATGGTATAGCTCAGCCACTGGTGGTGCTGGTACTACAACCTTAATTCCTAACACCAATGTTCGCCCTTCTATTACTTATTATGTTGCAGATTCTTCAACAACTACTGGATGTATTAGTAATAGAACAGCATTAACTGTGCTTACAGATACAGCAATAGCAAACAATAGCATCACCTCATCAACACAAACCATTTGTTCAGGCAATACACCAGCAGCATTAACTGCATCAACTCCAACAGGAGGAGATGGTAGTACTTATGGTTATGCATGGTTAAAATCAACCACCAGTGCAAGTGCAGGATTTAGTGCAATAGTTGGTGCAAATGCATCAGGATATTCGCCAGCTGCATTAACAGCAAACACTTGGTACAAACGTGTAGTAACTTCAGGTGTTTGTGCAACAGATACCACAAGTGCATTGGCAATTACTATTAACAATGCAATAGCTAACAATAGCATTACATCTTCAACCCAAACTATTTGTTCAGGCAATACACCTACAGCATTAACTGCATCAACCCCAACAGGTGGAAATGGTAGTACTTATGGTTATGCTTGGTTAAAATCAACCACAAGTGCAAGTGCAGGATTTAGTGCAATAGTTGGTGCAAATGCATCAGGATATTCGCCAGCTGCATTAACAGCAAACACTTGGTATAAGCGAGTAGTAACTTCAGGTGTTTGTGCAACAGATACCACAAGTGCATTGGCAATAACAATTAACAATGCAATAGCAAACAATAGCATTACCTCATCAACCCAAACCATTTGTTCAGGCAATACACC
>JAUCCO010000105.1:0-12159 GCA_034676125.1 Bacteroidia bacterium | reverse complement strand
TTTTGATGCAGAAACAGGCATAAGTATGACACAACCTACACCACAAAGAAACGGTGCTATACGTGTTTTTAACGGCTACCTGCCAGACCCGGTTGGTGTTTATGAAAATGGCAAAGTTGATAATAATGTAACGGTATTTCCAAACCCAGCAAATAATGGTATTCGCATTTTATTGAACAATACATTAAAAGTGCAAAAAGTTGAAATCACTAATATGGAGGGTAAACTAGTATTGAAAAATTTATTCGATCATTATGGTCAAGATGTAATTTCTGTTTCGTCATTAAACAATGGGTTGTATTTTATTGCTGTTACTGATAATAATGGATTTGTACATTATGCAAAACTCGCTGTAAAACACTAAAATTATAGGTACATACAATTTGCTTCCTTTTACTTGCTTAAAATTGTAATGGTGTTTTTAGGTAACGTAACATATTTATGACTTAATTGTCATCATCTTCTTTTTTATAACCTTCATAATAATAGGATTGTTCTATGCTTTTAAAAATTATTTCTCGGTTATTTATATCTGTTGTTAAGTTAGTAGCAAGTAATGTTTTTAACTCTAAGTCGTTAATCGGACTGCGTTCCATGGCTTGTAAATAAAGGGTTTTGTTAACTAATTGCCAATTTACAATATTTTTTAGGTTTGCTTTTAAAATCATATCCAACCAAATGCGCATAGTTCTTCCGTTACCTTCCATAAATGGATGAGCAATGTTCATCCCAACATATTTGGTAATAATTTCTTCAAAAGTACTTTCAGGCATTAACTCAATTTTTTCCAAAACCTCGTTTAAATACAATGCAGTTGCAAATCTAAAATTACCTTTCGAGATATTTAGGGTTCGTATCTTTCCTGCAAAATCATAAAGTTCATCAAACAGATATTTATGTATTTGTTGCAAGCCGTTGGTTGTACCAATTGGTATTTTTTCTATATCTCCTGTTTCAAACAAACGAAAAGCATTTTCTAAACTTTTTCTGTCTATATTTTTCATTTTTAAAATTGAGGTTGCAGTTAGTTTCAGCTAAAAATTAACAATCAAAAGTAAGCTAATTATAAGCAATTTTTAAAAGTAATAAGCATTTATTCAAAATATATTTTGCAATATATACGCATAAAACAATAAGGTTTTAAGAATTTAAAGGCGCTTTATTTTATGGGCAAATTAACATGCAATACTCATAAATGATTCAATGAAAACCATCACTAAATTAAGTTTTATGCTTCTTGTGCTTTAATTTTATCAGTATTGAATAACTACCACCTTAAATATTTTGTTTTGGTAATAGATGTTGAGTTTTTGTAAAAGTCGAGTCGGCAAATGCCCGAACCACCAAATTTTCCAAAATCTATTAGTAAATCTACTTTACCCGTTTGTGTGCCAATAAATTTTTGCTTGCCATTTTCCCAATCTAATCCTGCCCAGCCAACAGCATCCATATTAAAATACCATTCTGGAGTATATGTTTTATCAGGGGCAATAGGTATTACATCGGTAATTACAATTGTTAAATTTGCTTCTTTTTCTAAAATTGCAGCAAAGCCATGTGAACCTAATTTTAATATTGCTAACCTTAGTTAAACAAAATAATAGGCTTGTCAACTCAAAAGCAAGTTGATTTTATGATGTTGTATTAAAAACTACTTTTTTATTTACGGCCAATTAATCAACCCAAAATAAAAATTGTATACCATCAAATCCTCAACCCAATTTCAACCCACAAAAAAAGCCGCTTTAAACTTTGTTTAAAGCGGCTTTATCATTTTATTTATTTGTATTATTTTAATATCTCGCGGCTAATTACAATACGCTGTACTTCGCTAGTACCTTCGTAAATTTGTGTGATTTTAGCATCACGCATTAAACGCTCTACATGGTACTCTTTTACGTAACCATAACCACCGTGTATTTGCACAGCTTCGGTAGTAACCCACATAGCAGTTTCGCTTGCAAATACTTTTGCCATACTACCTGCTAAGTTATAATCTAAACCATTATCTTTTAACCAAGCGGCTTTAAAAATTAACAAACGTGCTGCTTCAATTTGGGTAGCCATATCTGCTAATTTAAACTGAATAGCTTGGTGGTGCATAATTTCTTTACCAAATGCTTTACGTTGTTTAGAGTAAGCTAATGCCAACTCGTAAGCACCACTAGCAATACCTAATGCTTGCGATGCAATACCAATACGTCCGCCTGTTAAGGTTTTCATGGCAAATTTAAATCCAAATCCTTCTTCGCCAATGCGGTTTTCTTTAGGCACTTTTACATCCTGAAACATAATTGAGTGTGTATCGCTTCCACGAATACCCATTTTATCTTCCTTTTTACCTACAGTTACACCTGGCCAATTTTTTTCAACTATAAAAGCATTTATTCCTCTGTGTTTTTTCTCTACATCAGTTTGTGCTATTACCAAATAATAAGTAGCAGTGTTACCATTTGTAATCCAGTTTTTAGTACCGTTTAATACATAATGATCGCCTTTGTCAATAGCAGTTGTGCTTTGGCTTGTAGCATCACTACCCGCTTCTGGCTCGCTTAATAAAAATGCACCATGGCATTTACCGCTTGCCATTGGCACTAGGTATTTTTGTTTTTGCTCTTCGTTTGCAAAGTGCTCAAGTCCCCAGCAAACAAGCGAGTTATTAACCGAAACAACAACCGAAGCCGATGCATCTACTTTTGATAACTCTTCCATTGCAAGTACATAAGAAACGGTATCCATGCCCGATCCTCCGTATTTTGGGTCAACCATCATTCCTAAAAATCCTAGCTCACCTAATTTCTTAATTTGCTCGGTAGGAAACTCTTGTTTATTGTCGCGCTCTATTACACCTGGTAATAATTCTGTTTGTGCAAAATCGCGTGCAGCTTGTTGTACTGATAAATGTTCTTCGGTTAATTCAAAGTTCATAACTTATTTAATTTTAAAGTGTGGCAAAATACTTTTTAGTATCTACAATATCAAAATAGTGCATAAAATTTAGGGTTGATTTATATTAGTTTTAACTTGAGTTTATAAGTTTCTTACTATCATACAAATAGACTAGGCATTTGGTTTTGATAAGTTTAATTTATTAAGTGGCTTATGGATGATACATTACATATCTTTGCCCCTGTTTTAAAAAAAGTAACATGAAAGGAACAGAAAAATTAGGTTTTGGTACCAGAGCAATTCATGCCGGACAAGAGCCTGACCCAACAACTGGGGCTGTAATGACTCCCATATATCAAACCAGTACATTTTGGCAAGCAAGCCCAGGTAAACACCAAGGTTATGCTTATGCACGTGGAAAAAACCCCACACGTACTGCATTAGAAAAATGCTTAGCGGCATTAGAAAATGCCAAACATGGTTTATGTTTTAGTAGCGGTATGGGTGCTACTGATGCGGTTGTAAAACTACTTCGCCCGGGTGATGAAGTAATTACTGGAAACGATTTGTATGGTGGAACTTACCGCATGTTTACAAAGGTTTTTGCAAATTTTGGTATTAAGTTTCATTTTATCGACCTAAATGATGTAAACAACATTAACAATTACATTAATGCAAATACAAAATTAATTTGGGTTGAAACACCTACAAATCCAACAATGCAAATTGTGGATATTGCTGCTTGTGCAACTATTGCCAAAAAAAATAATGTAATGCTTGCAGTTGATAATACGTTTGCTTCGCCCTATTTACAAAACCCTTTAGATTTAGGTGCTGATATTGTAATGCACAGCGTAACTAAATATTTAGGTGGCCATAGTGATGTGGTGATGGGCGCTTTGATGGTGAATGATGATGCTATTTACGAGCAATTGGCATTTATACATAACAGTTGTGGTGCTACTCCTGGTCCGCAAGATGCATTTTTGGTATTGCGTGGTTTAAAAACTTTGCATTTACGTATGAAAGCGCATTGTGCAAACGGAAAAGAAATTGCTCATTTTTTACGTAACCATCCTAAAATAGAAAAAGTGTATTGGCCAGGGTTTACAGATCATCCTAACCATGAAATTGCTAAAAAACAAATGCGTGATTTTGGTGGAATGATTTCTATAGTTTTAAAAGGAGCTGATTTGGATGAAACTTTTAGAATTGCATCTAACTTTAAAGTATTTACTTTGGCCGAAAGTCTTGGTGGAGTTGAGAGTTTAATCAACCATCCTGCTACTATGACACATGCAAGTATTCCTAAACAAGAGCGCGAAAACGCTGGTGTTGTTGATAATTTATTGCGTATAAGTGTTGGGGTTGAAGATGTAGAAGATTTATTAGAAGATTTAAAAAATGCTTTAGCATAATTTGCTAATTATTTAATAAAAAAAGGCTACTCAATTTTAATTTATGAGTAGCTTTTTTTATGTATTGAAAATTAATATTATTTATCTAATTGGTCGTTACGCTCAAGCCTATTCATTGCCATTAATTGTTTCATGGTTTTATCCATTCCTTCGGTGCTGCCATCTAAAAATATCACATTTCCTTTTCCGTTTTCGGCAAAGTTTTTAACCGATTCTGTCCACATACTAAACAATAAAAACGAAGCATCTAAATCGGCAACTTTCATTTCTCGTGCAGCATCACTCATACCGCGTGCAACTTCTTGGCGGAACAATGCCACACCTTGGCCACGCAATTGTGCGGCAATACGTTCAGCTTCGGCTGCAATTTTAATAGCATTTCCATCAGCCTCGGCTGCTTTTGTTTTGGTAATTAATAATGCTTGACCTTCGTTTTCGGCAGCAGCTTTTAAATTGCTAGATGCCACCACTTGTGCCATACTTTTAGTAATGGCTTCATCAAAAGTAATATCGTTTAATTGTAAATCTAATAAATGGAATCCCCAAGTTTCTACAACCACATCAATTCCTTCTTTTACATATTCAACAATCTCTTTGCGTAATGATAAAATTTCGGCTTGTTTTTTTGTGGCCACAAAACCACGTATCCCACCTTCGATGGTGCGAATTAATGCAGTCATAAAATCACGCTCATTAACAAACTTAAACGCTACATTTTTTAAAGTTTCCTCTTTGTTATCAACTACACTATACAAAAGCATGGCCTTAAAATAAACATTGGCTTGATCTTGCGTAATGGCTTGAAAATCTAATTCGATAGAACGATTTTGTACTGATATTTTCTTAAAAATTACTTCTAAAAAAGGTATCCTAAAATTTAAACCAGGATATAAAATTCTGCGGTATTTGCCAAACATGGTTAATACCGAAACTGTACCTTGCTGAACAGTTACTAAACTTAAAAACAAGGTAAATACAATAATTAAAATAATAATAAGTAACGACATAATTTATAGGGTTTTTAATGGTGTTAAATGTACAATAAGTTTTGGTTTGATTTTTTTATTTTACTAACGACCTTTTTTGCGTGTGCCACCAAACTTAGGTTTAAAACCACCTTTTTTTGGAGTTGGTTTTTTACCACTTTTGTTTTTCCTGTTGTCTACGTTATTGTTTGCAGCAGGCTTACTTTTGGCTGGTTGTTTAGTTTTATTTGTACTTGCTTTTGGGGCAGCACTTTTACTTTTTGAAGCTTGGTTTTTTCCATCTTTTTTTTCTGAGTTTTCAACCAAACCATAAATTATTTCGAGTTCTTTTTCGGTTAAATCGCGCCAATCGCCAACTGGTAATTTGTTTAAATTAATGTTCATAATGCGCACACGTTCTAGCTTCTTTACATCATAGCCAAAGTGTTCGCACATTCTACGTATTTGCCGGTTTAAGCCTTGTATTAAAGTTACTCTAAATACCGTTGGGCCTTCTTGTACTATTTTACATTTTTTGGTATTTACACCTAAAATGGGCACACCACCAGCCATGCCTGTTATTACCTCTTCGGTTAATGGCTTATTTACGGTTACTATATATTCTTTTTCGTGCTGATTGCCGGCACGCAAAATTTTGTTTACTACATCTCCATCATTGGTTAAAAAAATCAACCCTTGCGAATCTTTATCTAACCTACCTATTGGAAATATTCTTTCAGGATGGTTTACAAACCTTACAATATTATCGGCCACTCCATTCTCTGTAGTACTGGTAATTCCAACAGGTTTATTAAGTGCAATAAAAACCAGTTTATTTTCTCTTTTAGTTTCTAATTTATTTCCATTTACCGCAACCTTATCACCAGGATAAACTTGGTCGCCAATTTTTGCCTTGTTATTGTTTATGGTTACGTTTCCATTTTCAATAAACTTATCGGCTTCGCGCCTGCTGCATAATCCGCTTTCGCTAATAAATTTGTTTAGCCTTGTGCCTTGTTTTTGCATGGATTAGTTGTATTGAGTTGCTACTTGATGGTGTGGAATAAACTCGGCTTTGGTTTCGCCATTGTATTGTATAATTACTGGATATTTTGTGTTGATTATTTCGCCATTGGTGATGAACGCTTGTACATCAAAACTAAAATCAAAAATCATAAACCTATACTTATGGTGGTTTAACGAAAGCGCACTTATCATCGCTGTTTTTTCTTCGCGACTCACTTCTTCCATATACATGGTTTTAGGTTTTAATTTATGGTGCATGTAATAATCTAAAGCTACCAATTGTAACATTACTTCATCGCCATTGTACTGTTGGTTTATTACATCAATCAATACATCATAAGCATTGTATAAAGTATGCTTGTGAAAATCGTAATGGGTTTTAAAGTAAGTACCCACGTTTAATAAAAAATCAAAAATACCATATTTATTGGCTGCATATTTTAAGGTATTTGTTGCGCGTTTTTTATTCCAATAAATTTCTAAAGCCTCTTCAAGCCAAGTAATTTTTTCGAGCTCGTGCTTACTTAAATATTTACTTTCAATAATTTGGTAAGGAGGCATTGGGTCAAAAACGTATTCGTGTTGTTGGTGCTTTAAACGCATTGGAGTGCCTTTTAAAAACTTTAAAAATCCTAATTGTAACTCAGGCGGATAAAGTTTAAAAACCTCTTCGATACTAAATTTAATGTCAGCCCATTCATCAAGCGGAAGTCCAACAATTAAATCTAAATGCATTTCAATTTTCTCTTCAAGCTGCCTAATAACAGCACTGGTTTTGTCAAAATTCTGTTTTCTACTAACTTGTAAATTTGCTTGTTGGTTTACCGTTTGTATACCAATTTCAAACCTAAAAACACCTGCAGGTACTTTCTCTTGAATGTATTTTACAATATCAGGATGCACAATATCAGCAGTTATTTCAAACTGAAAAACTTGTCCAGGTTTATTTCTTTCTAAAATAAACTCAAACATGTTTATGGTAAAATCTTTTTTGATATTAAATGTTCGGTCTAAAAACTTTACAGTGCGGCCATGTTCCATAATATAGGCCAAGTTGTTTTTAATATCTTCAATAGGTAAAGTGCGTACTTTGTTATCTAAACTGGCCAAACAAAACTCGCATTTATAAGGGCAACCACGCGAAGTTTCTACATAACAAACCTTGTTATACAAATCTGCTGGAACATCAAATTGGTATGGATTAACACCTACATAATTCATTAAATCAAACTCTACTTGTTGCGGTAAAAACTTTACCTCACCATCAACTTTATGCACCAAGTTTGGCACCGTGCTATGGTTAGGGTAATTGTTTAAAAACTCAGCAAACGGAATTTCGCCTTCGCCTACAATAATATAATCTACTTCGTTAAGTTTAATTAAATCGTTGTAATCGTAACTTACTTCTGGCCCACCTAAAAGTATTTTTATATTTGGGTTTATTTCTTTTAATAATCGGGCTACAACAAGGGTAGGGGTGATGTTCCAGATGTAACAACTAAATGCCACCACATCATAATCTTTGCATCTGTCTGCAATATCCTCTGGCTTTTCTTTAATGGTAAACTCGTACCAATCTAAACCCTCGTGTTGTTTGTGGTTTAAGGTATACATTAACCTAATTGCTAGGTTAAGATGTATGTATTTTGAGTTAAGTGTAGTTAAAAGCGTTTTCATGTAATGTGCGAAGATAAGGATTAACCACTGATTTAATTAACAATAACAAGAATTGAGTAGGAAAAATGAATTGAAATAATGCCGCTTTATGTTATTGTTTAAAGTGCTTGTTAGGTTCATAGTTGGCTATATTCTTTCAGTCGATGTAATATTCCCTTAATTCTTCTGTTTCAAATAATAAATGCATTTCGCAGATTGCTTTCGTATGTTTACCAGTGTCAAGCTCTCCCAAACTTATTGCATTGCTTAAAGCCATTTTGATATTCGGCCTTAACTTTAAATAAATATCGTTGTCTTGTTTAGTAAAATATTTTTGGGTTTTCTCGAAGTTCTTCAGGTGCTTTTTAAGTTCGTTTTCTGCTTTAATGCATGTATCGAAAAGTTTAGCAGTTTTTTCAAAGTGCAGTAAAAACCAAAATTCTAAGCAAGGATTGTTAACTATTACAATTACGTTTTTATAGGTTTGTTTGATAATTTTTCTAAACTCAATAAAAGCTTGAATGGATGTTTTTTTTCCTTTTGGTGTTTCTCTCGATTCTTTTATAATGCTATCTAAATCAACAATCCAAAATACTTTTAAATACTCACGATTAGATAAGTCGATTACTAAGTTAAATTGCTCTTCAATACTTTTTTTACTTGGAATTTCGGGTTTGATATTTATTCTTATTTGGCGCTCATTGCGCTTTAACATTTGTAAATACCAAATTTCAGTTTCCCCATCTACAACAAAAGCAAATGTGGGAGCTGCTTGCTGCCTAATTTTCCTTGATTGCCTCATACATTTAAATCAATAAAAGTATCACCTAAATTTGGTGTTGCTTTTAATTTTCCACTCTTGTAAGCATTTAAAATATTTGTTGTGTTTCTTACAATCGAGCTGTCAAAATCAGCCAAAGAAAACAACTCAGTTGAGCCACCTTCGTTCTTATCAGTAAACCAAATGGCATCATTTCTAAACATATCTTTATTGTCAAGAATTTCTCGGTTATGGGTAGTTGCAATTATTTGAGATTTATTGGTATTTAATAAAAATGAAATGATAAAATGTAAGTAAAGATCAGGATGAAGTGAAGACTCTAATTCGTCAATTGGAAAGGCAGTATCATTTTTTATTAAAAGCGCAAGCAATCCTGCAAAACCATAAAACCGTCTTGTTCCATCAGATTCCATTTCTATAGGTAATGAGTACTTAGTTTGGTTAACGGTATGCTCAAATTCTATATTAACTGAACTTACCTTGCCTTTTTCTTCTAATTTTTTTATCTCCTCTGGAGCTTCTCTAAGTTGGTTTTTTAAAAAATCAATCAAACCCTCATGTATTTCTGTTTCTTCTTTTTTAATAATAATATCAGAAATGTTAAAATCAGCTTTTTTAAGTATGTTTATAATATCTTGCTTTGATAATTCGCCACCCTCAATCTTTGAAGTTACAAATCCTTCTAACTGAGTTTTTGTATTAATTAAAGGGTGTAAATAATTTTTAAACCAATCTACCGCTTCCCTAAGCTCTTTAATATCGACATTAGTTTTTAAAAAACCGCCTAACACGGTGTTGTTCCAAAGTGTATTAGCGGCCAAGGTTTTCTCAATAGTTTTATCTGTTTTAACCTTACCACCAAACTTAATTTTAGTAAACTGGTTGTACACGTGCGTACTTCGAGTAAATACATTTGCTTTATTAGGGCTATAAAAATTTAAAAATTCACTAATGATAGCCCTTTTAAAAAACTCAACTTCGTAATAATACCTGGTGTTATTTGCAATAAATGAAATGCTAATTATTGAATGTTGTTTAGGTGTTTCAGCATCAAATAAAAATGGCTGAAAGTTAAATTCATCCGTTTTTTTAGCTTCGGGTTCAAGAACAATATCTCTTAAAAAATGAAGTGCTTTAAGTACCGTTGTTTTTCCAGAAGCATTTGCACCATAAATTAATGCCAACTTTAATAGCCTTAATCCATTTGTATGAATCACATAGCTATTTTCTAGATGGTCGGAGTTGTCAGCTTCAAAGCTTAACGTTTGTTTATCCTTAATCGATCCGAAATTTTGTATGCTTAAGTTGATTATCATTGCTACTTCTATTTTCTAATTCCAAACAAATGTAATCAAAAAACCCAGGTTTTAAATCTTTTTATACAAAATTTTGCAAGTTGTTTACATATATTGATTGAAAATGGTGCTTTTTGGTGGTTTTTAAGTTTGCTTGAGAATTACAATTAACCTTATTTCCAACGTTTGTCCATCCAATCTTTTTGTTGGGTTGGGTTTAAAAATGTCCAAGCAATAAACCTACTTATTTTTTGTCCTTGAGCCATTTCAATTACTTTAATTTCGGTGGCTTTAAGTTGGTTTAATATTTTGGTAATTACAGGCAATGTGGTTTGTTTTGATACCAGAGAAGTAAACCAAAAACATTGCTGTGCATAAGCTGCACTTTCCGTTGCTAGTTTAGATATAAAATTTTCCTCGCCACCATCACACCAAAGCTCTAAATTATTACCACCAAAGTTAAGTATGGGTTTGTTTATTCGTTTGCCTTTTAGGTTACTTACTTTGCGTGTGCTTGCTTGTTTGGCTTCTTCGGCACTTGCATGAAATGGAGGGTTACATATCGTAAAATCAAAAAACACATCGTTGCTAATAATACCCTTTAATAAACTGCCGTAATCTGGCTGTCTTAATAAGGTAATTGCAGGTTTTAAAGTTGCATTATTGTCAATTATTTTTTGTGCATTGGTTAATGCTTTTCCATCAACATCGGTGCCTATAAAATTCCATCCAAATAGCTGATGACCTAATATAGGATAAATACAATTTGCGCCAACACCTATATCAACCCCAACCACTTTTTTACCACGCGGAATTACCCCTTCATTATACTTTGCGATTAAGTCTGCTAGGTAATGCACATAATCAACTCTACCTGGAATTGGTGGACATAAATACCCCGCAGGAATGTCCCATTCGTTGATGTTGTAATAATGTTTTAATAAAGCTTTGTTTAATAATTTAACAGCTTTTGGGTCGCTAAAATCAATAGATTCATCACCATACTTATTTACAGCTACAACATTTTGTAACTCCGGGCAAACCGCTACCAATGCAGGAAAATCATACCTATTGCTATGTGCGTTACGCGGATGTAATTCTTTTTTTAAAGACATTTTTTAGCTGTAATTCTCGGGTGCAAACTACAACAAATAATGCATTATAATTTTCGTCCTTTAAAATGGTGTTGCTTTTCAACTTGATTGCCGTTTGGCAAGATGGTTGTTTTATAATTACCCTCAATAGTTTGTGTATTTGAGTCAATTGTAATTTTGTTTGGCCTTTCTAATCATGATTATGGTAATTCATTTCTCAAATTTTATTGAAGAATTAATTCGAACATAAAGAATTTATCTGTTGCTAAAATACTCATATATAATTATATTCGATTTATATAAGTATAGACATGACACCTCGAAATATTCAACAAAATTTGAAGCTTGGCCAAGTTTTAAAGCTACTTCGAAAACACAAACAAATTAAAGCTTTGGAATTAGCAAATGCTTTAAATTGTAGTGAAAGCTACTATTGCCGGATAGAGAATGGAGGCGTTGATGTTTCTTTTTGGCAGGTTATTCATATTTGTGAAATTTTACAATGCAGTGTCTTACAAGTTTGTTTATTAATAGATCTTGACATCCTAAAATACGGCTCAATAAAAACATGGGACGAATTTCTTGATTCTGCAAATGTAATGAATGCTAACGAAAAAGATGCCATTCTACAACTGATTAGTATACCGGAGACTATTAAGAAATAAAAGCGCCCTACAATGTATAGAAGGACGCTTTCATTATTAAGATTAAGTATAATAGTATTAACTCTTTGTTATTTTGGCAGATAATTTATAGATTACGTAACAAACCACTTTAGGCAATTGATCTATACCCCAAAAAAGGCATGCCATAAATAGATAATTTAACATCACATTAAAAAATCGTGATTCCAAAAAAACAATTGGAATATAAAAGTGCATCACCAAATATGCAGGAAATGCGAATGATAAGAAATTGTAAAAATTCCACCTAGTGAAATTGAATCCTACAATTTGATCGAGTGTTAACTTATGTTTTGATATATAGAAATATGTGTAAACCCAAGTTAAAATCCAGATAAACATTATTATAGTG
>JAUCCO010000104.1:0-12403 GCA_034676125.1 Bacteroidia bacterium | reverse complement strand
TATTTCCAAATTTCTAAAGCATATCTGCCTTCGTATTCATTCTGATTTACTAATACATTGCTTTTTTGCAAATCATAAAAAACGGTTTTTTCAATGGCGAAATATTCTTGTCTGCTTGGATTTAGGTCGGTGTATTCAGGCAAAGCAGATGCGTTGCTTTGTAACAAAAAAAGGTTTTTTGGCTTTTCATCCACATACACAGTTTTAATGACAGGATTCACCAAAAGGTTTTGTTTTTGGGCTATGTTCCACAACTCATGCCTGTCATATCTAAAATGGATGAATTTTTCTTTTTCACCCTCTACTTCCACTAATTCATGGTATTTCAAGTTGTTAATAGCATTTGTTATAGACATTGGCGTATAACTTATTTTTTTGCAATTTCTTTAAAAGGATGTTCTTCCAGCTTCCATTGCTGATTTTTATGGATGATGTGGTAAATCAGTAAAGATTGTGCAGACGGAAGTAGTGTATCATTTTTTTTCTGCGTCTGTGGGTGAACGAAGGTTTCCCGCAAATCAATCAGTAAATCGGGCATGTAAAGTTGTTTCCCTGGCACTATAAAGTTGATGTCTTTTTCAATCAACCGCTTGCGATTGTATGCTTGTACGTTTTCCAACACTACTATTACTTTTTGATGGAGCAGGTTTTTTATTTGTTGCGCCTGTTTTTCGGTTTGCCGAATGCTTAGTTCATCATCATTTTTCAATTCAGCTAAAATGATTTCCGTGTTGAACAAGTGTGTTTGATACAGCTTGAATGTTTCGTGGATGTAAATGGGAAGCCTGTCCAAATAGCTTTTGGCTATTGGAGTTGCTGTTGGCTGTATGCCCAGCGTTTACTGTAAGTATCGAAGTGTTTGTTTAATTTATTCTCCATAATAAACTTGATAATGCTCGATAAAGCCGATTACTTTATTGTGCAGATATAGGTTTATTGTTCTGGTTTTCACAATTCAATCATTTTATTTATTTCAAACAAACCATGTTCATTTTGTTGAACATAACCCATTTGATTGGTTAATATTTTGGTTTTTCCAATTGTAAAATCAGGGGTATTGGTATGGTGATGGCCGTGTACCCAACATGCTATGTTTGAAGTTGCAATTAAATCAAATAATTCTACTGCAAATGCCTCATTTAAGATATCGCCTTTATACTGTTTGGGGTAGTTTAAATATGTTGGGCAATGATGGGTAAAAACGGCTATATTTTCTGCTTTATTTTCCGCTAAAGATTGTTCAATAAATTGCAAACTTTCCTCATGCAAAATATTGTATTGATCTGCTGAAAAACGAAATCCATTGTATTTAATCAAATGAAAATCGTTCATCCTTCGTTCTATTTCCCATAGGTTAGCAGCACTTATTTTGCTCCAAAGTGTAGAGAAAACTAATTTTGTATTTGCATGTGTTACCGCAGTATTGTTTACTAAAATTACATTTTTACGAATTTCTTCATATAACACACCACTTTTTTGGGCTAAATTAAAATGGTAATACTCATGATTGCCTGGCAGCCAATACGTGGTTTCAAAATGGTCGCTTACATAGCTAAAAAAATCTTTGTGCTTATCCATTACCGCAAAAGGCACAATATCTCCTGCCAATACCAATACATCGCCCACAGGCTGCAAAGGATGCTGCTTTAAGAATTTCTTATTGGCAGGAAATTCTAAATGAAGGTCGGAAGCATATTGAAGGTTCATTTGTTTTGCATTTATTTTAAAGTTTTATAGGCTAAAATTTTATGGTCAGTAAACTTGCTGCGTTGCCAAAAATCGGTTAAGCAAGATAAAAATAAAGGCGAAATTAAATGTATAAGCAGACTGCCCAAGCTTTTGTAAACACAGGATTAAAGGTACTTTTGAAAAAAGCTGCGTTTAATCCTTATAATTTTTAGGCTGGTATTATTTGGTCAGGTTGTTTTATTTTTGGATTTAAGTATTGTAATAATTTGGGTAAGTAACACACCAGACAACGCTCCAATTGCGAAAATTGAAATGAATTCTACAGTTCTTATATTACCATCATACATTATTCTAAAATAGTTTCAAATTGAAATAATTAAAATCACAATCGTAAATAGCATTACTTTATTTTTCATTTATTTTCCTTTTAGTTTTTACTCAATTGCTTTTCTATCCTTACTTATGCTCAGTTGTTCATATAGAGATGTGTTTATCTGACGTTCAAGTTCCCTTACGCTCCAGTTATTATTGGCTGTTTCTATTTCGTAAAAATTTCTTTCTCCCTCTTTTGAAATCCGCATTAAATGTAGATAATTAGTCCAACTAATACTTTACGAAATCGATGATTTCGCAATCTTATAGGTCAGGTAAAATTTTCGTATTAGTTCAAGATTTCTATTAGAAAGCTATTACTAAACTTATTCGATAATTTCAAGTTGATCTATCTTCTTCATTTATGAATTTGTTGCCAGCTGATATTAATTTTTGAACTCTTTCAATATTTCCACAAATTCACCTACAACCCTCATTCCTTTAGCATTTTCTTCCGTGAGAATAATATCTTTATAAGAATCATCATAAGAATTTGGTCTTAAAACAATTGATGAATGCTGCCAACCATCTTCAGAAACGGTTTTGTTACTCGAATATGTCTTAATAGTAAAAGCAGAATTAAAATCCTGATCTTGAACATCCATATTTTCTATTAATACAATTTTTCCATTTCTACTTCCACCACTATCTGTTTTGAATAGACAAATAGAACCATTAGGAATTACTCTATTCATTGACTCACCAATTATTTTACAAGCAAAATAACTAGCGTTTAAACCGCTATTTTCTGGCCCTTCAATCAGAGTAAAATCTTTTTCGGATTGCATATCACTAAACGAGCCCGCAGCCGCATAAAAGTCGTACAATGGAATCGGGTTTCTAGGTATTTCTTGAAAGCTCAAGGATTGATGAATAGGAACGATTTTGCTTGTTTTTTCTAGCTTAACAGTCTTGTTTATTGACTTTTCTTGAAAATAGTTGAACATGTTGGATGTAACAGGGTCTACTAGATTGAATCTGATTTTCACCACAGGAAGTTGTTTTCCACTGTCGTTTACCATTTTAGTTTGTTCCACGTGTTTTAATTCAGGTTTTACTTCGCCCATGTAGTAGAAGTCCATTCCTTCATCATTGTTTTTTTTGATAAACAACGGAAGTCGAATTGGCCCATTATGACCTAAAATAGATTGAACGTCATTGCTGTTAATCGTTCTGTTGGATTTTGACATCCAATCAAATTCTTTATTATTTACAAATTCATCTTCATACTTCGTTGATTCAGAAATGTGTTCCTCTTTATGATAATTCACAAAAATTGGACAATGAGCATTATCTTGACTTACAAGGTATCCACCTACATTTTGAGCTACTGGATTCTCCGATACATTTAATATTCTAAACACATCTTTACGCGAGTATTTTCTATAAAGTACAAATCCATTTTGCCAATTTTCTGGTTCAAATAATTTATCGAATTCATGAACAGAATAATTCGTAGAGTCAAGTAGAAACATTTTAAAAGTTCCATGATTTAAGTAAGAAAGAAATGTCGTAGAAAAAATAAAATTCTCATTTTCAATTCTTATAATATCCAAGTCATAAATCTCTTTTGCAGAAAGCAATTGACCATCCTTTTTCTCTCTAACAAATTCAAAATTTAAATTAGAGACGCATGATTTAATTGTTTCGTTAGAAATAGAATACTTATACTTTTTAAAAACATTTTTCCTTAAATCTTTAATAGATATTTTATCATATTCAATTAATAATCTGAGTATTAAACATTCCTCAACCCTCTTTGAATTGTTTATTTCTTTAGAAAAAAGCTCTAGAAGTTTTACTTGATGTTTTGATAATGTAAAGTTCTCTGTATTCTCAACTCTCATACTAAAGTTATAGTAGGATTTCGCAAAATCAACGAACAAATATGGATCGCGAGAGCCATGCTCTATAAAATCCATCATCATCGGTGTACGACCTAACTTAAATTTTAAAAGATTGTAATCTTTTTTCAAGTCAGAGAACTTTTGCATATTGGCCGAATCAATGGATTGAAAGATTCTCTCTTTGGTTATTTCATCAAAGTTGATAGTAGAAGACCCCGGTATCATTCTGCTGCCTTCCGTTATTAATTTTCTCAAAGAGTCTTTATTGTAAGATGTGTCACCATACAAAGCAATCGGAATGAGATAATTGTTTTCATAGTTTCCTATGAAATCAATAACTGTTAGATAGGCTTTTCCACCCAACTTTCTTAATCCTCTACCCAGTTGTTGAATAAAGATAATGGCTGACTCTGTTGGGCGAAGCATGATGATCTGATTGATTTTGGGAATATCAATCCCTTCATTGAAAATATCTACAGTGAAAATATAATCGAGTTTTTCACTCAGATAATCGGTCTCTAATTTTTCAATAGAGATAGCTCTTTCCACTTCAGAGCTATCACCTGTTAAAGCAATTGTTTTAAATCCTCTAGCATTGAATAATTCGGATAATTCAATAGCTTCGTTCTTCCTAGAACAAAAGATTAAACCTCTCGTTATTCCATTATCACTTCCATAGAATTTTGCCTGCTCAATGATACGCTCAACTCGTTCGCTTGAAACTAAATATCTAAAATCGGATTTATTGTCAACTTCAGTGTTGTCTATCGATAAATCACTTACACCATAATAGTGAAATGAGCTCAGCATCTCCTCTTCCATTGCTCTGCTTAATCTGATTTCATAAGCGATATTATGGTCAAAGAGTTGAAAAATATCATTGCCATCCGTTCTTTCAGGAGTGGCTGTCATTCCTAATAAAAATTTAGGCTCAAAGTAATCTAATAATCGCAGGTATGAATCTGCTCCTGATCTATGAGATTCATCAATAATTATATAATCAAAGTGATTTTTCGAAAAGTTTTCTAGATGTGTGGATTTTGAAATAGTCTGAATTGTTGAAAATACAAAATCAGATTCTAATTCTCTTTTGTCACCAGAATACAAACCCATTTTTTTGTCATTTCCAAAAACATGTCTAAATGTATCTAATGCATCTTTTGCAATAGTTAATCTATGAACAACAAATAGAAGCTTTTTCGGATTAAAGGCTTTTGCATCAAACGCAGCCAAATACGTCTTTCCTGTTCCGGTCGCAGAAATGATTAACGCTTTATTTTTGTTTTCAGATCTTAAATTTTTTAGGTTTTCCAATGCTTCTATTTGCATTGAATTTGGGCTTATTTGCGTTTGAGATTCAACTAAGTTTTCAAATTTATTTTTTTGGTTTAAAATAAATTGATTCTGATAGATTTCTTCATAGGATAAAATATAATCAGTCGTAACAGGTGTTCCTTTATCAAAATCTGATTGAAACTCGTCAAGTACTTTTTCAATAATTCCACTTTCATTTAGCGCAGAGACTTTGATGTTCCATTCTTTGTTCGTGGATAATGCTTGTGCTGTTAAATTACTACTACCAACAATTAGGTTATAATGCTCCTTGTTTTTAAATATATAACCTTTGGTGTGCGCATTACCTATTACAGCAATTCTCAGTTCAATGTTTTTAAACTGAAGTAGCCTCTTTAAAGCTTCCGGTTGCGTAAAATTCAAATATTGGGAAACTAATAATTGGCCTCTTATTCCTCGATCTTCAAGCTCCTTTAGTTTGTTTATTATTGCTGCTACTCCACTTGTGGTGACAAATGCAACAGATATAAAAAACTGATTGCAATTTTCAAGTTCCTGAAGAATTGATGAAAGCACCTTTTTCGGTGGATTCTTTTGATTGATGAGTAATTCTGGTTGATAATCAAGATTTGACAAAACTGATTTATCTACATAACCCGTTTGTAAACTCTGATTAAACCTTTGGATTATGTCATTCATTCGAAATTAATTTATTGACTATTGGAATATCAGCACCTGCCCAATCGAGTGCGGTGAGCTCATTAATTTTCAACCATTTTTGATCAATGTGTTCATGAAGCGTGAGTTCTTTCGAATCAACTTTACATATAAAGCTGTGCATTGTTAATTCAAAATCTGGATATTTATGAACAACGGTAAGAAATAACGATTCGATCTTTGTTGAAAGATTCAATTCTTCCAATAGCTCCCGATGTAGAGCTTCTTTCATAGTCTCATCCTCTTCTATTTTTCCACCCGGAAATTCAAATTTCTCTGAAATATAATGGAACTTATTTTTTGGTCTCTGAACACAAAGAATTTGATCTTCACAAAAAATAATACCTGCAACAACTTCAATCCTTTTCATTATTAATTTCTGTTTGTTATTCTATACTTGCTTGTAAAATTTATCATTCCAAATCCCCAAAATCACCTCCCAAATTTTTCATCTTGTTTCTTCATAAATAAGGCAGTATTTTGTTAGATGTAAAATTGCTTAAGCATTACAAACCCAACGTTTAGTTAATTCCATAAATAGCCAAGCATTTGTACTGCAAAGTATAAAAAGAAAGTGAATTTATACCAATTGTAATTATTTTTTAGTCCAAACTAAAAAATAATTTTACAATGGTAATGCCGATGCTACATGAAAATAGTTCAATTAGGCCCGAGCTGAAATTGGACTATATTGAATGTGCTTTCGGTATTAAAAGGCTTTTAAAAATTATTTAAAGTGCAATATTAATTTGGGTTGTACTAGATATATGGTGGTGGGTTGTGTTTGGTTTGGCTAAATCTTTTTTTTAAAAAAAATAGGCCATTAACTTATTGGTAAACCAATGTTTGCCGTTAATCTTAAGTTAAATGTAAATAACTGTATCTGTGTAAAATACTCCATAAGTAAGTGTGTTTATTGCTTATCCGCACAAACTAAATCACCTCAAAATAAGGGCAAAAAAAAGGAGGTATTAACCTCCTAACGACATTTTAAGTTCGTGTACTTGGCTATCCCAAAGTTGGGTAGCGTTTTCTTCGTCATCTTCATCAACAAAATCAGTAACTACTAATGCAACATCATCTGTAAGTTCGTCTTGCAATATTTCAAACTCAAAATACTCATCAGTAGGTGAATCTTTCCACCTAAATTTAATGCCTTTTGCAGCCGTTTTTTTAATCAATTCAGCAATTTGCTCATCGCCATCCCACTTAAATTTATAGTTGCTGTTATAAATATCAACGTCCTCTGCAAACCAAGTTGATAAGCCCGATGGTGAACTTATACTATTAAAAAGAATAGCCGGTGATGACTTTATTGGGTATTCTAAACGTATTTTTTTCTTTTTCGACATTCTGCAAAAATTAAGTTATTTATTGTTTCGACTCTTAAGCCTTGTAAGGGCAAATATATGTTTTTAAACCACTTTACAAAGTTATGCCAATAAATTTTAGCAGATAAGCCTCAAACCCTTGTTTAGCAATGGGTAATAGTTACTTCGGGTAAGTGCTAATTGTAGGATATATGTAACAAATTTTGCATTAAATTAAATCCGCTCTAGCTTTTCGCCAAAACTCAAATCACCTGCATCACCAAAGCCAGGCACTATATAACTATTATCGTTTAGCTTATCATCAACCGCAGCTACCCATAGTTTGTGGCCATTTAAAATAGGCATTAAATAATCAATACCAACCTTACTAGCTATTAAACTTACCACATGCAATTGCTTAGGTTGTCCATATTTTAATAGTGCTTTATAAGTTAAATCAATGCTTTTCCCAGTGGCCAACATGGGGTCAATTAACAGCACTACCCTATTATTAATATCTGGGCTTGCCAAGTACTCCACCACTATTTCAAAATCAGTAGGTGAAGTATGTTTTCTGTAGGCCGAAATAAATGCACAATCTGCCTGATCAAAAAAACTAAGCATACCGTGGTGCATACTTAAACCAGCTCGTAAAATGGTTGCCAAAACAGGCTGTTCGGCCAGTTGGGTTGATTGATGAATACCAAGCGGAGTAGTTACTGCTACATTTTTCCATTGCATGGTTTTACTAATTTCGTAAGCCATAATTTGGCCTATTCGCTCAATATTTTTACGGAATCGCAATCGGTCTTTTTGAATATTAACATCGCGTAACTCGCTAACATATTGTTGCAACAAACTATTTTGTGCCGATAAATTAATTAATTCCATAAAACCAAAGTTAGGAATTATGCGCTTTTAACAGCTATTTTGCAGCAAAAAATTATTTTAATTATTAGGGTTGCGCTATCACACCTTAACTACTATTGTTAGTTTTGATGAATAAAATAGCTACAAAACGTTTAAAATTGGTTTGAAATAACCATATTTAAATGGCTTGCGCAAACCTAAATTTATATAGAACACAACACATGAAATTAACTTTTTGGGGAGCAGCCAAACAAGTAACAGGGAGTATGCACATGCTTACTTTAGATAACGGTTACAAAATTTTGGTTGATTGCGGGATGAATTACGAACAGAAGCGCGAAATGAATGAGAAGTCTTTTGATTTTCCGTTTAATCCGGGCGAAGTAGATTTGGTAATTTTAACCCATGCACATATAGATCATAGTGGAAACATTCCTACTTTGGTAAACCATGGTTACAAAGGTCAAATTATTTGTACGGCACCAACTTTAGAATTAAGCAAACACTTACTTTTTGATAGTGCAAACATTCAACTTAACGAATACAAGTTTTTATGTAACCGCGCACCAAAACACCGCAGAGGCCAAGTGCCTCGCCCAATATATTTAGAGCGCGAAGTAGCTGTGGCTATGGACAGGGTTTTAATATTGCCATTTAACCAAAAATATAAGATTAGTAACGATACCACCATTGAGTTAATAGAAGCGGGGCATTTATTAGGAGCTGCCAGTGTAGTTGTAGAAACCGTGCATAATGGCAAAACTGTTCGTGTAGGTTTTAGCGGAGATTTAGGCAGAGACCATGCGGAATTAATTCGCACGCCCACTCCTATGCAAAACCTTGATTACTTAATAAGCGAAACAACTTATGGTGGCCGCAACCACACCTCATCAGAACTTGCCGAGCAAGACATGATGAAACATATTGAAGAAACCATTATTAAACGCAGTGGAAGGTTAATTATACCTGCATTTAGCGTTGGCCGCACACAAAGTATTGTGCATGTATTGTGCAAGCTTTCTAAAAAAGGATTATTGCCTCCTGTTAAAGTTTTTGTTGATAGTCCGTTGGCCATTAAATCAACCCATGTTTATAGCAAGCATCCCGAATTATTAAATGATGAAGCTTTGGAGTTTTTAAAAATACATGGCGATTTATTTGATTTTGAAGGGCTAAAATGGATTGAAAAAATAGATAGACACGAACAAGTAACAAATTATGCTGGTTCGTGTATTATTATTTCGGCAGCCGGCATGGTAGAAGGTGGCCGAATACAAGAGCATGTAAAAAACAATATTCAAAACCCATCAAGCACCATATTAATTGCAGGTTTTTGTGCCGAAGGAACTTTAGGCCACAGGTTATTATCTGGCCAAAAAACCATTGGAATAAAAGGAAAAGATTACCGCATTAATAGCCAAGTAGCGCGTACAGATGTGTTTAGCTCGCACCCTGATAAAGATGAAATTTTCCGTTACATAAAAGCGTGTAACAACCCCAATTTAAAAAGCATTTATTTGGTGCACGGTGATGAGATTAACTTATTGGCCATGCAAGGAACATTGACCAAAGATGGCTTTAATAATGTAGAAGTACCCAGTATGGGCGATGAGTTTTTAATAGCTTAATTGCATGTTAAACAGCGGATTATTAGCAGCATTTAGCACATTAATTTGCTGGACTGTAGGCACCTTTGCGTTTACCATTGCCAGTAAACGAACCGACCCTGCCATAGTTAACCGTGTACGTTTATTATTTGCAGCCATATTGCTAAGTGCAGTAGTTGTGCTGTTTTTTAATGTTTCACTTATTCAGTTATTTACCTTACCAACCTTGGCCGAATGGCTTTGGCTTGGGCTTAGTGGAATTATTGGGCTAACCCTTGGCGATTTTTTTGCCTTTAGTGCTTACCGTATTTTAGGTAGCAGCCGTACCAGTTTATTTAGCACCTTTGCCCCTGTTGCTGCATTGCTTTTAGGCATTATAATACTTGGCGAACAACTAAATGCGGTGGGTATTTTGGGTATGATGATTAGTACGGGTGGTATAATTTGGTTTATAAGAACCACCCAAAAAAGCAAGGATAAAACCATTGATAAAAAACACGTGGTAAAAGGAATTGCGTTTGCCATTTTGGGCGCAGTTGGCCAAGGTTTAGGTTTGGTTTGCGCAAAAAAAGGATTAAATATTACCCACCAAACCGGAGCAGATTTAACAGCAGTACATGCCACCTGGATTAGGATGTTAATAGGAACAATTGCTGCTTATAGTATTGCTATTTTTAACAAAAAGGTATTGCATGAAATTAAGGTTATTTGCACCACAAAACCACTTATTGCCCCAGTATTAACAGGTACTGTATTTGGGCCAGTAATAGGTGTTTCGTTAAGTTTATATGCAGCCTCACAAATTCCGGTGGGTATTGCTCAAACAATATTTAGTTTATTGCCTATAACCGTAATATTTGCAGCCACAGTTAGTGGTCGCGAAAAAATAAGTAAACATTCCATTATAGCCGCATCAATATGTATGATAGGCGTGTTTGTATTGGTATGGCGCGATGAGTTAATTTATTGGTGTAGTTAAATTGGCAACTGCACAAAAAATGTAGTACCAACATTAGGCTCACTTTCAAACCAAATTTTACCCTTGTGGGCTTCTACAATTTGTTTGGTTATAGATAATCCAAGGCCATGCGTTTCTTCGCCATTGGTGCCAGTACGCGAAGCTTCGGTAAAAAAATCAAACAAATTTGCTCTTGAGTTTTCTGGAATTCCCATGCCAAAATCTTTAACAGCAATGGTTACCCTATCCGTAGCAAGGGTTGAGCTAATTTCTATTTTTCCACCATCATAACTAAACTTAATTGCATTGGTTAAAAGGTTATTTAACACACGCCAAATTTTACCTTCGTTAACATTTACCATCACATCAGCTACATCAACTACAATGGTTTGATTTTTATTAATGGCAGATTGGTTTACAACAGAAACAGAAGATTCTATAATGTTTTTTAAACTAACCAAACTCTTGGGTAAGTCTTGATTATTTACTTTCGCTTTTAAAACATCATCTAAAACCACCAATCCTTTTTGGCTTGATTCTTTAGCAAGTTTTAACAAGTTTGCTTTGGTTTCTGCATCTAAATCTTCGGTACACAATAAATCTAAAACCCCAACAACAGCAACCAACGGACTACGCATATCATGGGCTACCACTTTTATTAAGCGTTCGTTATCGGCATAACTATTTTCTAACTTTTGATTTGTATTACTTAGGGCTTTGTTTAACACCTCTAATTTAGCGATGTGTTTTTTATTTCTTCTTCTGCTAAATGCAAATATTATTAGAATAATTAAGATAAAGAAAATGGTTACAAAAGCGGCTGTAAGCAACTGCGTTTTAATTTTATCCTCTTGTTTAAAGGTGGCCAACTCCACTTTGTTTTTGGCTTGATCAAACTCGTCAACAATTGATTTTTTAACGCCATAAATACGATGAGCCACTTTTATGGAGTCGCGTATGGCTAGTTCAATTGTGGTGTATTTATCAGCTTCAAAATAATCGCCAACCGCTTTATAGTACCTATTTAAAACGCTTAACAACCGGAATTGTGCCTCTGCACTTGGATAATGAATTAAATCTTGTTGAATACTTTTTATTAAAAATTTACACTCAATAATTTCGCCCGTAGTTGTTTGTAAATTTGCTAATTTAATTTTTGTTAAAACAGCATCCTCTATATCCATATTGGGCTGATAATTTATGGCTATGCTTTTTTGAAGATATATTTTAGCTGAATCGATATTGTTTAGTTTAAACAATAACCCACCCAAATTACCATAATAAACACCGGCTGTTTTATTTAACTTTATTGAGCCAACCTGTTGTTTTACACCTTCAGTTGCTAAGTTTTGTAAGCCTAACTTGTAATAATACAAGGCACTATCAAACATATTAAGTCGCTCGTAACAAATACCAATATTGTTAGGAGTCATTAATCGTTCAATAAAAAACCATTCATAATTTGTTTTAATACAACCCTCGCCTTTGGTATAACTTTTTGTAAAATAGTTTGCCGCATCTTTGTAGGCTTCTTGCTTAAATAAAATCATAGCTAAACCATACGAAAGCTGTTGCTCTTGACAAGGATCTTTTAACTCTTCAATTAATAATTTTGCTTTATATTGATACAAAAAGGCATCATCAAATTGCTGATTAATCATTGCTAAACGACTTTTATGTAGTAACACAAAAATATTTTCAGCCTTATAATTATTAGGAGGCAAGGTTGCTAAAACCTGC
>JAUCCO010000103.1:0-12425 GCA_034676125.1 Bacteroidia bacterium | reverse complement strand
AATATTGCTTGCTTGTGGAGGTGATTGCACGATTATGGTTAATGGATTGGACTCAACTGTACAATTCCCATTTCCAACCAAAACACTAATATTTTTTTCGCCTTCAGTATCCCATGTCACTATAAGTATTCCAGAATCTTGAGAGATAATTTGTCCATCCGTTAACTGCCATATATATGAGTTTGATGGATCAAATTCATTAGAGTCAATTTGCAGTTGATGTCCAGTACAAACTGTGTAGTTTTCTGCTGTTATAATTGGGTTTGGTTTTGTTAAAATAGTTACATCTAAAACAGACGAGTCTATTACACAACCTCCATTAGATTCTTGTACTTTTATACTGCCAATTCCTGCCGAACTCCAAACGACAGAAACTAAATTAGTCCCTTGACCACTAATAATTTGTCCACCATCCACTATCCAGTTATAAAAATTACCAGTAACTGCAATAGTTTCATAGTAAACTTCAACATTAGTACAAGTGTTGTTAACCCCAATAATAATTGGAATAGGGCTTTGTTTTACTAATACTTGGATGGTATGTGTTTTATATAAACTAGACATTTGGTTTGTTTCCTTAACTTCTAGTAGAAAAGTTCCAGTTGTACTCCAGTTGTTAATTAAACTTTCTGATGTCCCTACAATATTATTGTCCAACTTCCATTCAAGTAAATTACTAGGAGAACTTTTAACAGTTTTGAAAACTGTAGCTTGGTTTACGCAAGTACTTAATGTCCCAATTATTAAAGGTGACGGCACCATATGTGATATTGGATTTATTTGATTGTCATCTAAGCTAAATAACCCAGATTTATTACATGCAATAACCTTAAAGAGGTGATTAATAATATTTACATTATCTGTATATTCTAAATCACCAAGATCGAAGAATAGTGTTTGAGTATTATCTGAATTTGTGAATTGATCAATCAAACTCCACGAGCCATTTGGATTAAGTTTATACAAGTAGTATTCGCCTTTATACATTACACTTTCAAATTCAATTACCACATTTTGTAACTTATTTAAATTATTGCCAGTGCAAGTGCAGGATAGTGTCGCACTATCTGGATTTGTATTATCAGGGAGTTGTATAATAATAGGATCTGTTGCACTAGAGCAATATGTTTCGAATGTATATTCGCTATCTACATCTAACTCGTCTATTTTCTTTTCACATCTCACTTCTTTTAAACCTACTACTCTATAAAAAATATCCTCTTCTGTCGGTGGCTGAATCATTAAACTAAAAGTATCAATAATTTCATTTTGCGCAATATCAAAATCACCTACAATATCCATTGCTAATATGTTTTTAGCAGCACTCGATGTAAAAGCCCTATAAAGTCTAATCTTAGACACACCTGTGCTATCTGGATAAGGCTGAATTGTAAATCTAACGCTAGCCTTCGACTCTAGTAATTTATTAGCAAGTATAATCTCAAATTTTTCAATAACTGGAGCTTCAAAAGAAGCCGAATTGATTAAATTGACTGGACCAATAATTCCACTCCAATCGCTCATTTTTAAATTATCTGATTGATGTTTAAACGCATAAAAGTATCTTGCATTTGACGCTCCTTGTAAAGTATAATCTGTGAATCTTAGATCATCGCCTGTATTTATCTTAGTGATAAACGGGTAGGGGTCGAAACTTGGATTATTAAAAACTAACAACTTTCCTGAATCATCAACTAAGGTTGGTTTTCTGTTAGATGTAATGCCTGAGTTACGTTGCTTTATAAATGAATAGATACAAGGTTCATGGGTAATTGGTAAAAAAGAGGATTGAATCTTATGTTTTATTTTATTAACTATTATTTGTGAAGAATCTGAACCTTCTATTTCAACTAAGTCTGGCAATGGAAGTGCATAACCATTATATTCTTTAAAACCATTATTCAAGTCATTTAGAACAGCATTAACTAAATCATTAAATCTCTTATCCTCTGCGTTGTTAATTTCGATATTCTTTAAATTGCTTGAAATTAATGTTAAAGCCGCAGAAGAGTATATGGTTTGTAATATCGCGTTATCTGTTGTTCTATAAAATGCTGTCGCAAATGGTTTGTCTATACCAATCAATAAATCTATTGAATACGAAGACTTGCCAAACACATCTGGTTTAGTGGCGAATTTTGAACTTAATACAACGTCTCCAGTTTCTAAAGGAATTGACTCTTTGGTTGCCAATATTGACACGTGTATAGTAATCATTACCACCATCAAATGATTTTGCTGCAATCCATGTTTTCTTTATTTGTCCATTTGTAATTGGTTCTATATTTGAAGAGCTAAACTCTCCCTCAGATGATAAATATATTTTATACCCAGGATGAAAATTAACAAAGTCAATACCCGAAGTTTTAATTGGATCTAAAGAGTCAGCATTACTATCATGTACTAATAATTTTAATTCAGTTTCTCCAAAACCAGTTATAGAAAATACACGTAGCTCGCGTATTTTATTTGAGTTTGTTTTAACCCGAACTGAGCCTTCAAAATAATTAACATTTGTGCCATTTCCCAAAGGGATTAAACTAAGCGTGTATGGAATTATAATCTCATATAAATCTCCTACTCCTGTTTCTTCCTCATCTAGCTTAATTACTGTTGCTGTAGTCTTAAATATTCCGCCTACTACCTGCGTAATTAAAACGCCATCATCATTTGTATATTCTTCTGAATAAGTAGTATTAGTAATTGTATCAACAAAATTAGTTATAATAACTTTATTTGAGCTATTCACTAATTTATACCAATCAGCCTCTAATGTTTCATTAGCTCTTACGGTAAAAAACTCATTAATCTTGGGTAATAAAGTAGATAGTTTAGGTCTATAATTAATTTTACCCGTAAGTTGATCAACTTCTTCAATTCGTGAGGTAGTTTTAATAGGTTCAATTGTGAATTTTAGAAATCCTTGAACATCAGTTTCACAAGAAACTATTTTGAAAGCTCCAGATTTGGTTTTTAATTCACTACCAATCATTTTCTGTGGACTTGATACTACAGGTTCCATAAATGACCCGTCCTGGCTTATCAATTTTATTTTGTCTGTTGTAATTAAATATTGCCCTGTTCCTGATACAACAGATATTGTATTGACTTTGCCTCTCACTTCTTCAGGTAAATTTTTACGAAAATAAAAATGTACCTCTTGGGCAAATTGATAATTACCATTTTGATAGCCATTCCAATCAAATGTTACGCGAGTTAAATTGGGTTCGGCAACTTGATTGTCTATTTTTTGTTGTAACTCAGTTTGTTCAGCAATAGAGGTAAATACCAAAGGGTCTTCTTTCTGAATATATTGAGCTTGTAAGTTGACAGGTGGCTTAATGTTTTTGTTGACAAATGTTGTCTCTAAAGATAGTTCGTTACTAATTACTGATGCTCTAGAAAACCAATTAACACCATACAATGCATAATTATGGAGACCAGTATTTGTCTCCAAGTGCGTATATATAGGATTGCTTCTATCTAACACCAATAGAGTTTCATCAATCTCAATTTCGCCTTTGTAATCCTTATAGTCTGTGCCATTAAGATATACTTTATTGTATGAAACATTTGGCAACTCAAAATCCGAATTAATGTTTATCAAACCATATTCTATTCCAATAGAATATGGTTTAGTTTTATCACCACCTAAATTAAAATAGCCATTATTAATAGCTAATAAACTATAAGGTGTATGGCTGTTAGCAAACTCATAAGGTAATTTATTTCTGTTTATATCTATCAATCTACTATTCTCAAAATGACTGTAACCTTCATCATTCATTACGTCCTCAGATGTGGCCTGATAATTATGACTAAAGCTATCAAGCGAAGGAATAAATGGCAAACGGTAATCACTTTTATTTGTGGGTAGAGTCATGTAGATGTGTTCCAAGAAACCATCATTAATGTCTATTCCTTGGGCCGATGGAGCTTTGTAAAATGCCATATAAATATAGCTATCTGCATTGTCAATCGGCACTATATCAATTGTTGCTAAGCCTAACATTCTTGCAACATGAAAATCTAAAGATTGAAGCTTAAGTAAATTAAGAAAACTTAGAACTGGCGCTTGTGTATTTACCGCTTTTAAGTTTGTGCTAACTTTGCTTAATGCTAAATAATTCTCAACTTGTAGTTTAAAGCCTTCGCTAACATCTAACCACTTATCCATGTAATTAGACGCATTAACACTTACGCCATCATTATACTTCGGCCAATTCTTATTTATATCATAAGTATCATCTAGCCCATTTAGTCTTTCTTCTACTTGTGATTCATCTAATGATAAAGAATATTGCCCTTGGTATGCCCAACTCCTACTTGGGTTGTATAAGAAGTCGTCATAAAATTCAAAATCAATACTATCAATTTCTGCATGTATTTTTTTAATATGAACCTTTTGAATACTCTCCGTAAAGAATTTTTTTTCTGAAGCGTCTTGCTTCAATATTGGTTGTTTTAAATTATATTTAACTTGTGGGTCAGAGCCTTCAAAGGTTGTCAACAATACTTCATCAGTCTGCAATAATGCATTAACATCTGGAATAAGTTTAAACCTAACACCAAATGATTTTAATACATTTGACCGATTACCAATTATATCTTCTTCGTAAATAGCAATGCTAAAAACATCATTATAAACTTCAATAAAATCTTTAAGGCTAGTGCATGTGTATGTCTCTGTTAATGCATTATAAGTAAGAATATTTACTGTATTTACTAAATAGTTGTTTTGAATTAATTCAAAAACTACGATCCTATCACTTATTTTAAATATAAATTCATCTATATTATCTCCAATATCTATTATCTTAATGTTTGATATTGTTTGATCAAAATTTATATTGAAGTATGTAGGATTTTCATATTTAATACGATAAATTTTAACAAAGTCATCATCATTATTACTATATCCTACTGCTGTTTTATATGGGTTGGGATTCCCGTCTAATAAATCGTTGTAAGCATATCTTCCTTTTGGAAGGTGGTGGTTACCTAAATCACCGTTTAAACTCCATCGTAATAAAACTCCAGATGTAACGCCATCGTTTCCATCACTGCCCGAAGCCTGAATAAATAAATCTGGAGATTGTATAATGTGTGTTGTTTTTTTTGCTGGCCATAAAACACCTGTTGGATCGCAATATTGTGAAGGTACATTTTGAATGAATATTGTATAAAGATCATACACCAATTTTTTAAGTTCAATTAATTCAATATCGGTGAGGCCACTTGGTGAGTTTTTTATTAAATTTAACCAATAAGAAATATATTGCAGTTGATTACAATATCTTTCACCAGTACTGTAAGAATCAACTATTAAATTGGTTGTATTTGTGTTTCCTGAATATGAAGGACGACTCGTTAGGTCTAATAACTCAAGGTAATCTCCTAACGCATTAATTCTATTATAAATTGATTGCTTAGTTCCAGATTCAACACCAACATCATTAAGGTACTTGCAAATACATTCTATATTGTTAATCAGCTCATTAATCTTGCCTAAATCCGTTGAGTTATGTACACAGAACTTTATAGTTAATGTTCCTGATAATGTTACACTCGCTTGCTGGATAGTTAAATCAACCGCAAAGTCATAAGACTCTTTTCCTGATTCATCAAGTAATTCGGGATTAAAACTATAAACAACTTCACCTAAAAGTTCATCAGTATTCTTATCATACACTCGATTGGTAAATTCCATGACAGCCAAATAGCTCCCGTCAGTTGGAATTATAAATGAAACCAACAGGAATTTCTCTCGAACGGTTAAGCCAGGAATTATTTTTATATCACGGCTGTGTAATAACGAATTATTTTCGTCAAACACATCCAATCTAATTTCGCTGGTTATAAAATCGCCTTCATAAGCAATCGAGCTTACGGTAGCATCTGTAGTAGGTCTAGACATGTGTTTAGAGCTGTATTAGTTTAGTTGTTGTAATTGTATTGGTATTGGTTTCAGGGTTAAACTCGTAAGTATTGAGTATGATTTTACTCCCTGTAATAAATGTGTTAACAGCAATAAATACTGATGCACAATCTTTAGCAAAAATAAGCTTGGTAGGTATTAAATCGCCATTGTTATCTTTTAGCTCAATTGATGGTGTATTAATGGTTGATCCATACAAATAGACATCCTCTAGCAAAGGGTCAAACAGCGATTCGTCACTTCTTAATAATAAACCTATTACTGTTTTGGTTATTAAACTTGTTACCTCATCGGTTGTAACATCTGTTATTTTAATAACCTCGGTTGTTAATGGCTTATTTAATGTACCAAAATCAGTTAAAATCACATCTATTAACAAGTCGAACTTACTATTGTAACTTGGTAAAATTTGTTTTAATTCTACTGTTAGTTCTGGTGTAACCTCGGGTAATTCTGCAACTCCTCTTGTACTAGTTAATAAATCGGTAAGTTGCTGTGTTTTTAAAGTCCCTAAAGTTACTTCCTTATCGAAAAATGCTTTTTGTGTTTCAAGTAAATTGTAGGTTGATAACTGTTCGTCAAAGTCCAAATATTTAGATGTTTTAAATGTAAGTGTATGAACTTTTTGTTCTATATCGCTAACAGCAGTATGGTTTACGGCAAATAAGTTTAACTCGTAAATTTTTTCAGGGCGTAATACTTGGTTTATGGTAAATTCGGCATTGTAACTTAACTGCCTAATTGTTCCACCGGTTGTTACACAATTAAAACCTTCACTAATTAATTTATTCCATAATTCTAAACTAGGCGTTTCTTTCATGTATTTACTAACTTTCCATATCAAATCTGATGAAACTTCTTGCTTAGTTTCAGGATCAATAATGCTGCACCTTAGTGAATAATTGCTAGCTGGCAAATAGGTACTATCTGGCAAAACAGCTCCAATTTCTGGCCAATTAGCGTAAAGCAATTTCATGTATCCTGTTTGGTAATATAGCTTAATTGCAGGGTTACTCCTGTATAGCGGTTTTACATAAATTAAGTTACCATCCACATCAGGTCTTGATACTTCTTTATCAATGTAATATTTTAAATGCGCTAACTTAATCTCATCTGTTGTTTGGTTGTTAGCTATATATTTTGTATGTAGCTTAAATTGTTCTGATGAATTGCTGTAATCCTCTTTATACTGGTGTATAAAACCAACGGGTCCTTTGGTTCTAAACAACACATGATAGGTTTGATTATGTATGATGCTATTATTTATCTGATGTTTTCCTGAAATTTCAATTACATAACTGGTATCAGGACGCCAAATTGGTTGTATAGAGTTACGTAATCCATCCTCTACACTTTTAATCTCACTTTGTAAATCGGCTGTACTTGGTAATGTTGCATCATATAATGCGTCTTCATAAGTTTGGTAGCTTATTTCTTGTAAAAAAATATCTTTTGGTTTACGTATTCTGTAGTTTGTAAAATCAGTTACGGGTATATTATCTGCAACTTGTACACTATTAATCGAAACACTTAATGTACAAGTTTGTGGGTGGTAATCAAAAGCAATTTGATGCGCACCTCCATCTGTTAATACATAATTATTACATCTGTATGTAAATCTTTCTCCATATACTATATCTACATGCAAGCGCTCATCTAACAAATACATAGTAAAACCAAACTCATACTCATCAGGCCACATTACCTTTACTCGCTTATCTACAATTACACGTTTACTTTTTGATGTATCGCTAGTTTTTATAACTGCCATTAAAAATAAACGCTTATCTGAAAATATTTTTTGGTAATTGGCTAATGGTTGGCCAGTTAATTCCCACCTATCCTCAGTCCAAATTGTATCTATCGTTCCGGGAAAATAATATGCAGGAAAACCGTGGTAATTTGGGTCGAGTGTGTACATATTACTTGGAATACGAACACCATGACCTGATGCGGTAAAAGTGTAGTATGATGTTCCCCAAATTGAATCTGTACCGCCTGAACCTAATAAATTACCTGCTAAAGAATCTTCATGGATTCCACGTAGGTTGTCGCCTCCCGTTGCTAGAATACTATCGTAGGTATAATTACTATTGTTTACTAAAGCGGTATTAACAACTGTACTATTTAATCTCCATTCTCCTATTTTTTCAAAATTATTAGCACTAAATTGATTATATGGTTGACGGCCCCAAAGTTGTACTTCTGCAATTGTACCTTTAAATGCTTCATCTTTATTAAAACAGCCGTTGCCTATAATCATTATACCTGTTGCTGATGGGCTGCTTATAGCATCACTAAAACATGTAATAATCGCTTTGTCAAAAACTACTCCAGTTGGAGCTGTGTAGTTTAATAGGGTTGAATTATTGTTTGAACCTGAAGGTTGAAATAGCTTATAGCCCACTTTTACGAAACTATATACGGGATAGCCGTCCGGATCTGTACCTGTTTGCGTTTTTTGGTAAAACCTAGCCAGTAAAATAGTATCCCTTATTTCAGCAGTTCTTGGTCCTTCGTTATATGGTTGCGAGTAACCCTCTAAATTATCTATTGAAAGCTTTATTGAAATAGTTGATAAAGATGAATCGAAGTTAAGTTCAATACCTTCTTTGGTATTAATTTTTAAACCTTGTTGCATATTGTTATAGCCATCTGTTTTACTTACTACTTCGGGTGTAGCATCTTTAACAATAAGTGATATATTATCATCTAAAGTGGCAACAACATTTTGCAATAATTCGGTTCCTATTTCTTCATTCTCCCAATTAATTGTTTTGGTAACGTTTCCTTTTTTAGAACAAAAAACAGTTTTTGCATCAACATTAAACGACTCTAGCTTAATGCTACCTGGCGATGTTTGATTTACATAATTAAACATATCTTGAGCTAAAATTCTTAGCTTATTTGTTTTTCTGCTTCCTGGCAACACTTGTTGTATACTTGCATTAGGCAATGCTAATAACTGTGCTACAGTTAAAGGTAACGTATTTTCGTCTTCTGAAGGCAATAAATTGAGGTGATTGGCTACTTGTTCCCAAATATTATACTTAGCCAAAGTATTTGTTTGGCTTAAATATTTAACCACAATATTATCAATAATAAAGGCATGCTTAACTTTATCGCTGTATGATTTAACAGGAGGCGAAAAGAAATAATCATCACTTCCATCTAAATTTCCATTTATCTTTATGTTAGAATCTTCACCTAAAGTAAACTTTGGTGTTTGTGCAAAATCTATATCAATATAACTATCCATCGGAACAGTGTAATTATCCCAATTTATGTTTGTTAAATTAATTTGATCTTCTTGAAACAATACAGGAAAACTTTCTTGGGTATGCATACTAAATGCACTTACTGGAATTGATTTAGATGCATCAATTATTGGTATTGGCGATAAATCTGGAGTTGTTCTGTTGCTACGTTTCCATTCTAAATCTACCGATAAGTTTATATCATCAAATGGCCAAGGTAAACCTATGCTTACCTCAAATAATCCTTTAATAATAAATGGCTTTGGGCCTTCAGCTACCAGCATTGTGCGCATACCTAAGCCAATTCCCAATTTATACACCCGCACATAGGCTTCGCCAGCTATTTCCATGTAACCACCCATTTGGAATGGTTTAAAACTAATTTGTCCGCCTGCTGCCATACTTACACTGGCACCTATTTTTACGGGACCAACAGACTTTTTTATGCTCATTGATGCACCAGCACCAGCCTTAATACCTTTGGCCGAAATCATTAAGTAAGCATAGGCATCTATTAAATTAAATAGGTTTGCGCGCATGCGCTCTTCAACAGGCTTATCTTTACCAAAATTAACATACCATGCCGAGGAGTCTTTATAGAAAAATGCCATTTGCGACAACCCTTGCATATTAAATATAGAACCTGCATCTTCTCCTTCGGCAGGGGCTAAATAATTTACACCCATGCCAGACGAAACCGACTCTTCATCAATAGCCATAAAAGAAACAAATGGGGGGTCATTCGGATCGTTTAACCCTAAACGCTTTTTTAATACAGCTGTTTGGCCTTGCAATAAGAGCAAACGTGGTAACCCTAGCATCACAAATACTTTTGAGTTTACAGTGTAACCACTATCGCCAAGTGTACCAATAGTGGTACCTGCACCAAGATTAAATCCGGTGTTACCTTCAAATTTATTTCCTTCTATATTTATTCCCTCGCGAGATGGATCTTTGCGTTTATAAAACTGCCACCAGTTTTCTTCCTCTTGGCGATTTACGTGGTAGTTATTTCCTATTAATCCTCTAAAGCCATATAGGCCTAATCCTGTGGGACCAAGTGGTATTGGAACACTTAATTCTAAACTTAAATCAACAATAAAACTTGGTATGTTTGGTGTCATTTTAATGGCCGCACCAGCCGCAATACCTAAATCGTTTAACACAATTGAAATTCCACCACCGTATTCTGTTGGTGCATTTGGTGCATCGCTTGTGTTTCGAACAGATATAAATCCATCAATTAATACACGAGCTTGCTCAGGAGTTGCATTACTAGGTATTTTTATACTTACGCGTATTGATTCAACCCTTAAAAATATATCTGTTGCACCACTATCAATAGAGAAGTATAGCTTAACGCCATTTGCTTGCCCATCAAAACCGCCTAAGCCACTATTTACATTGCCATCAAAACCTATAACACCATACTTACGCGTGCCTAATTTGGTTACCGTATATGATAAACCATGCACACCAACCTCTACCACACCAAGTTTTAAATTAAAAGGTGGTATAGGTATTGCCCCAAGTTTAAAATCAATATCGCCATCATCGTAAATAATTAGTTTTTCTATGGCAATATTTTTGGGTAATAGATTACCTAATCCGGCTAAATTATTTTTAAACGATAAAATACCCGTTAAACCTAATGCTTTTCTGTTATCTATTTCTTCGTAGGTTAGTGTTAATATATCAAAATCAAAAACATCAAAACAATTAATAGTAATTGGGTTGGTTTTAAAATTACCAGTAACTTTAAAGTTATCGGCATTTTGAATAAAAACCGCAACATCTACTGCGGTGGGTTGCGAGCCATTGGTTAATGCTGGTATATTAAGTTTAGCCGAGATGGTAGAGCTTAACAACTTATTCATGCGAAAGTTAAGCCTAACATCAGTAATGGCAATTTCAAAATTACCAATCTTAAACGGTATAGCCCCTGCTACGTTAGTATCTAAACCCACCAAGCCCGAAAAGCCGCCTGTACCAATAAGTATATTTCTACCTACAATTTTGCGAGTAGGGTTAAGTGCTGGCATATTACCATTTGCACCAGCAGAGGTAGATTGTTTTACAAAAGTGGCTGGTAAACCTATTTCTGCTTCTTGTATATAAACCCCTATAAAATCATCTGGCCTGCCATCAGCTATTGCTTCAGGGATATTTTTTGTTCTACTTAAATCAATTTTTGCATTTGTAAAGACGATTGTAAAATTATTTTCATTATTTCCTGATAGATTTGGTAAAATATAAGATTCTGGAAAACTAATTTGCGGTTCTCCTTCTTCAATAAATTCAAACCCTTTTTTTGAATCAAATTGAAGGGAATAGGGGCATAATACCGTCATTATTGATTTATACGGATTTGCTTGAATCAAATTTGGTTCTTTACTTTTAAAAATATTTTCGGGAAATTCCACACCCAATCCGTCTAAACCAATATTTGCAGTAATTTGTGGTATCATCATTTCAACTATATCATCTATACTGAAATTACCCATTTTTGCAGAAAACAAATTCACTACTTTTTCTAAACCTTCTTTTATATCATTATCTGTATTTACAAAATCACTTAAAATAACCTCAGATACACTTTTATTAGAATAGCCTAATAAATTAATAATATTATTTATTTGCTCTTCCTCATCCAAACTAACCCCTTTACTTAAAAAAGGTGTTGGGCTATGCTTAGTATTGTAATCAGTAATAAATTTTTGAATCGGATCATCATCTTCAATAAAACCAAAAATGCATGCACTCAATAATTCAGTTTCCTCAATTCCAGATATATTTATTAAAAGGTCTAAAAAGCTGGAACAGTGCTAAGAAAGGAAGGAAGACTAAAATCTTTTATGTATTTTAAAATACCCAATTTGTAATTTAAAGTAAAGGGAAATCCTCCACCTGAAACACTAGGATTTAAAAGCACCCTCATTCCACTTACCCCAGGAACAGCCAATGCTAATTCTTGGCTTTGAGTAGCACTTAAATCCATGCTATAAAAACCAGCATCGCCTTGGGTGCTGTGGTTAACTGTTAAGTTATTATAGTATAATTTATTAAATAAATCTTGAGCTTGCTCTAATTGACCAAAACTTTCTGGCAATTCCTCAAATGGAATTAGGGTTGATACAGACGGCTTAAAATTATTACTTGACATCGTTTAATAAGATATTTTATATTCAGTTTAATTCAAATTGAGGTTTTCTGTTTTCAAATAACACAAT
>JAUCCO010000102.1:0-12427 GCA_034676125.1 Bacteroidia bacterium | reverse complement strand
TATATTAATATTGGCTGCGGCAGCTTTTCATAAATATGGTTACAATCAAATTGCAGATATACAAGATGCCCATAAATTACTTACCGGAATTTTTGGCACTATGGCGCCTGCATTATTTGCCATTGCTTTAATTGCGGCTGGCCAAAGTAGTACTATTACGGGCACTTTAGCCGGACAAATTGTAATGGAAGGTTACCTAAATTTGCGTATTAGCCCCTGGTTACGTAGAATTATTACCAGGTCAATTGCCATCATTCCGGCTGTAATTGTTATTTTATATTTTGGCGAAGATAAAATAGGGGAGTTGCTTATTTTAAGTCAGGTGGTGCTAAGCTTGCAACTTGGTTTTGCTGTTATACCTTTAATTCACTTTAATAGCAGCAAAAAAATAATGGGCGATTTTGCTATTTCAACCGTTGTAAAAATACTCGCTTGGATTGCGGCTTCTTTAATTGTGGTATTAAATATTAAACTAATTATTGAAGAGTTAAATTCGTTTTTTAATACGCCAATTGGGGGTTTGTTTTATGTTAAATTTATAATTTTTGCAGTAATTGCTTATGCACTATTTTTGTTGGTGTATATTACTTTAGAGCCACTTATTGAAAGGGTTAGAATTCACAAATCATACATACCGCACGGTGAAGCAATTGATTTTAACGAGGTAATTAAACCGCATTATAATGTTGTTGCTTTAGCTGTTGATTTTAGTTTGCAAGACAATAATATTTTACACCATGCATTATCGTTGGGTGGCTTGGAAGCAAAATATTTAATTATACATGTGGTAGAATCGGCTGGAGCTTTACATGCCGGCAAAGAAATTTTAGATAAAGAAGCCGAGTTTGATTTGGCTAATTTAAAGGTGTATCAACAAAATTTGGAGAGCAAAGGTTATCAAGTTGATATTAAGTTGGGCTTTGGTAAATCGGCTAATACTTTAAGCGAAATTATTAATAAAACGGAGGCTGATATTTTAGTAATGGGTGCCCATGGACACAAAGGCATTAAAGATTTTATATTTGGAAGTACCATTGATAAAGTTAGGCATCAAGTAAAAATTCCGGTGTTAATAATAAAATAGTGACAAATGGCTTTTTATTTAAGACAAATGTGTATATTTGTGGGGTAATATATTGTTATGGAAGTAAATGAGCCAAGAGTTACCTATCAACGCACCGATGATAGTACCGTATTATCCATTATGGATATGATAAGAACAGGTGTTACTTTTAATCAATTTGAAAAAGTAACCAAGCGTATTCCTTTTTCTACCTCAGAGTGGAGTAGTTTTTTACATATTAGTGAGCGCACTATTCAGCGGTATCAAGCCGAAAACAAAACCTTTGAGCCTCTTCAATCAGAAAAAATTACCCAATTAACTATGTTATCTAATTATGGCATAGAGGTAATGGGTTCTGCTTTTAATTTTTTTAATTGGCTAAATACACCAAGCATTGCTTTGGGTGGTGTGGCTCCTAAATCTTTTTTAGATAACAGTTTTGGTATTGATTATATTAAACAAGAGCTTGGCCGCATAGAGCACGGTGTTTTAGCATAATTATGGTTGTATATAGGTTATCAAAAATGGCTTTTAAAGATGATTTAAAAGGCATTGGTGCTGAAAAATTTGGTGGCAGGTGGAACAATGCTGGTGTGCCAATTTTATATACTTGCGAGCACCGCTCGTTAGCTTTATTAGAAGTGGCAGTGCATGTACAATTAAATTTTATGCCAACGGATTATTACATGATTGAGATTGAAATTCCTGATGTATCTATTGATACGCCAATGCTAGGTGAATTGCCATATAATTGGTATCAAAATCCACCTAATCATGTTTCGCAAGAGTTTGGTGATGAATTTGTAAAAAACGATAATTATTTGGCTTTAAAAGTACCAAGTGCTATTGTTAAGCAAGAGTATAACATTTTAATAAATCCTCGTCACCGCTTGGCTTCTCAGGTTAAAATCATCAAATCATATCCTTTTGCTTTTGATAAAAGATTGTTGAATTAATTATGGCTATTGATTTAACTCAATTTAATAAACAGGCTAAACATAAGCGGGCAGAAAGCCAACAGTTTTTTGAACGATTAAAAAAACAAAAGCCAAAAGATTTAGATGAAAAAACGCATCAACTGCATGATAATGTTTTCAAAAAAACTGATTGTTTATTATGTGCTAATTGTTGCAAAACTACTGGCCCTTTATTTACCCAACGTGATATAAAAGTTATTAGCAAACATTTAAAACTTAGCGAGCTTCAATTTATACAAAAGTATTTACGTATTGATGAAGATAATGATTACGTGTTGCAACAAGTGCCATGTGTGTTTTTAGGAGCTGATAACTATTGCGCTATTTATGATTATAGGCCGCAAGCTTGCAGAGAATATCCGCATACAAACCAACGTAAAATACACACTATTTTAAATGAAACATTAAACAATACGGCTGTTTGTCCGGCTGTGTTTGAAATAGTTGAACGGTTAAAAAAAATGTATCCGTAATTAAAATAAGGAAAGCTTTTTGCCGCTTGTTTTTTGTTCAAAATCTATTAACCAACTTTTACGGTTAAGCCCCCAAGCATATCCGGTTAATTTTCCATTTGTACCAATTACCCTGTGGCAAGCAACAACAATGGCCAATTGGTTTTTGCCATTAGCATTTGCAACTGCTCTTACCATATTTATATTGCCCAATTGTTCGGCTAGGGTAAGGTAACTTATTGTTTGGCCATAGTTTATTTGGGTTAGTTTAAGCCAAACATGTTGCATAAATTCTGTTCCTTCTTGTAAGATGGGTAAATCAAATTGTTGTCTTTTACCTGTAAAATATTCGGTAAGTTGAAATTTAGCTTGTTTGGTTATTGCAGATGAATTTAGCGGGCCATTAAAATCATCATCAAAATAAATTTGATGGATGTGCTGTTGTGTAGCTTTTATTACCATTTTACCAATGGGCGATTGATACTCATCTATAAACGGAAAGGCTACTATTTTCATTTCACGAAATTACACAGTCAATAAGTTATTTTGTATGAGTTTTATTCACACCAAAATATACTTTGTTTTTATGGCTTATTAATTACAGATGCCATTGTTTTTTTTAGTGTTTCTAAATCAGTAAAACCTTTGGCAATGGCATAATACTTTCCTTTATGAACAAATACTACAGTTGGATACCCCGTTACACCCCAGTTTGCAGCAGTTTGAAACCAATCGTTTGTTTGTTTGCGCATTTCTTCGTTGTTTAGCTTTTTAATAAACGCAGTTTCATCAATGCCATAAGGTTTCAACAACTCTATGTATACACTTTCATCACGTAAATCTTTGCCATCAACAAAATAAGCCTTTTGCACTGCATGAGAAAATTCAATTACGTCTTTTGTATTAAATGCTTTAAATGTTTCAATTGCTATGGCTGGTTTAACAGACGATGTCCAAATTGATTTTGTTTTTAATTGATCAAGGTAGGGTTGGCCATATTTCATACCCGAGTATTCTTCTATTTTTTTATAAGCACCTAAAACATAATCTGCAAATTCTCCAATTGGGCCTTCTTTATCGCCTACAACCATTCCGCCACTTATCACATCAAAATCAAAACTATCTTTATATTCTTTGTGAAAATCGCCCATCACTTTTCCAAACCCAAAACACCATCCGCACATTGGGTCAAATACGTATATAATTTTATCTTTTTCCATGTTAATATTTTTTGTTTTTAAATTGGTAGTTGTATTAAATTGTAAAAGCGCAGTTATTAATAATGCTATTATCATTTGTAGTTTTTTACTTAAATAATTTAACGTGTTATAATTAAAATTTCTTATTTAAAACAAACGATTCTTGTAAAAATCTGTCACTTCTTTCTGTTTCGTTTTTTTGCTGAAAATCATCTAATAACGAAAAGTCTTTACCCGGATAGCCCATTGCAATTACTGTTGCCACCTCAATCGTTTCGGGTATATTTAATAATTCGATGGCTTTTTCTTTATGAAACCCAGCCATTGGATGTATTTGTAATCCCATTGAAACGGCTTGTATTCCCATTAGCATTGTAGCTGCTCCTAAATCGTGCAAATTGTATGTATTGGTTTTTCCTTTACTGTTATTTTTAGCTGCTAACCCAACTATTAAAACTGGGCTTTCTTTGTTCCAGGTTTTGTTTCCATCCATTAAAATATCAAAAATATCATTCCATAATGGTTGTGATTTGTGGGCATAAATAAAACGCCAAGGCTGTTGGTTTGATGAGCTAAAACTCCAGCGTGCAGCTTCAAAAACACTAGCTATTTTTTCTTGTTCAACTGGGGTTGATTTAAATGCACGAACACTTTTTCTATCAGCAATTACTGGTAAAATAGGGTGGTTTATTTGGTTAGATTTTTCCATTTGGATTTGTTTTATTTTAATGACCTCGGTTTTATCACTAAGGTTAAAGTAATTATGCTTGTTTAATTAACTCTACGTTCAAATTTAACTTAACTTCGTCACTAACTACTGCGCCTCCAGCTTCTGTTAATGCATTCCATTTTAGGCCAAATTCTTTACGGCTAATTTTTCCATTTAATTCAAAACCTGCTCTATTGTTACCATAAGGGTCAATTACGGTTCCACCAAATTCTACCTTTAGCGCAACAGACTTAGTAATATCGCGAATGGTTAAGCTACCCAATAAATTATACTCGTTACCAGTTGATTTGGTAAAGCTGGTTGAAACAAAAGTTAATTTAGGGAATGTTTCTGCATTAAAAAAGTCATCCGATTTTAAATGCCCATCTCTATCTTTATTACCTGTACTAATGCTTGCTACATTAGCGGTAAAGTTAATATTTGCATTGTTAAAATCTTCATTTTCGGTTTCTAAAACACCTTCAAACTCTTCAAATTTTCCGGTAAGTGTAGTTACTACTAAGTGTTTAATTTTAAATGATATTTCGCTGTGCGTTGGGTCAATAGCCCATTTGGTGTTAGTTGTCATAATATGTTTATTAGTTTTAGTTTAAAATTTATAATTCAATCATTGGTAAATCCATCACCAATATTCTTGCGTTTGTATTGGCTTTTATAGTTATGTTTTCGTAATCTGTAATACCAATTGCATCACGTGAAGACAACCTGTCTCCACTCACTTCTATTTCTCCTTCAATTACAAATAAGTATGCACCATTACCTTTTAATTTATTGGTGTAAACAATCTCTTTATTTTCATCAAGGTCGGCTAAATTAAACCATGCTTGTTGGTGTATAAATATTGCATCACCATCTTGTTGGGTATCGGGTTTTATAATTTCTTGCCATTTGTTTTTACGTAATGCGGGTTCAAATGTTCTTTGATCGTAACGCGGAGTTACATCTCTTTTATTTGGTATCACCCAAATTTGAAATAATTTAACTGCGTTGTTTTTATCGGGGTTCATTTCTGAGTGCACTACACCTTTACCAGCACTCATTACTTGAACATCGTTTGGTTTCATAATACTGCCATTGCCCATGTTGTCGCTGTGTGCCAACATACCTTCTTGCACCAAAGTAATAATTTCCATATTATCATGTGGGTGTTTTCCAAAACCCATTCCTTGTGCTACTTCATCATCATTTAAAACACGTAATGCACCAAAATGTACTTTATCTGGGTTATACCAACTTGCAAAACTAAAGGAGTGTTTTGCGTTTAACCATCCGTGGTTTGCATGGCCTCTTTCTGTTGCTTTGTGAATTATTTTTTTCATGGTTTTAAGTATTAATTAATATCACCTATTATCAAACACTTTACAAATGTATAAACAATATATGTATATACAACTATTTAATAAAAAAATTTATCCTCTTAATTTATCTAACAGTGCATTTAATGATTTAAACTCGATGGTTGATAGGTTTTTAAAGTTACTTACCCAATTGTCGGTTTCTGCATCAATAGCTGTTAAAAGATCCAATCCTTTATCTGTAATGTTAATATCAACTTGTCTGCGGTTGTCTTTACATTGTTCGCGGGTTACTAAACTATTGTTTCTAAGTTTTTCAACTAATCTAGTTGCATTAGAGTTTTTATCTATCATGCGCGAGGCGATATCTGATAGCATCATTTTTTTTGGGTGCGAACCTCTAAGAATACGAAGCACATTAAATTGCTGTGTGGTAATTCCAAAAGGTTTAAGTCGTTTTAGGTTTTTAGACTCTATCCAACTGGCAGTGTATAAAATATTAATAGCCGCCTTTTCTTGTTCGGTAGTAAACTTGTTTTGTTTGATGTCTGCCTCTATTCCCATAAAACAAAAATAGATAAAGTTGGTAACCACGCAACTTTTTATTGATTTATATTATTGATAGAAAAGGATGGAGGTGTTTTAAACGCTATTTAAACTCGTAGTTGCGTTTGTTTATTTTTTTTGGTTGATTGCTCTCTGGGATTTTACCAAAAGTATAATACAGTTCAATATCCATGTTAAAGTAAAAACCTTTTTTATGAATCGGTAATCCGTATCCATAAATATATTCTGATGTATATAAAGCTGTGTTATCAAGAATTTTTCCTACTTCGGTTTCTAATACCAAAGTAAATCGTTTTATATTTAGGTTAAGGTGATAAACCAACCCAAGTGCCATCGTATTTAGATTTAATTGATGTTGCTTTTTAATTGAATTTCCAAAGGCATCAACCGTATTTATAGTTCTGTTAAATGAGGAGAAATTAGCTGTTAAACTTCCTCCAATATCATGTGTAAATAATTCGGACCTAAGCATAGGTGCATAAAATACTTTTAGCTTGGGTTGATGCACCATATCAATATAATTAACGGCAAGGTTAGATTGATTTTGGCTGCTTTTAAGGTGCATATAAGTATATTCTAAATGAGTAGCAAAATCAGAATTATTGGTATAGCGTAAATTTATATCAAACCAAACTGATCCATTATCAAACTCAGGCGAGTAGTGGTTTAAGCTAGTTTTTAACACATTGCCTAAACCAAAGCCCAAGGCTAAATTTTGTTGTGCATTTAAACCTAAATGAATACAAAGATTTAATGCAATTAGTATGACTATTTTCATTGCACTGCTATAAATCTTATGAAGTAATTAGTATTAAAAGTACGATAACTTATACGAAAGTTTACTGCACCTAAACTAGCTTTTGAGCACGAAAAATCATAGTTACTGTATACATCATAATTTATTACAATTGTATCTGCTAAAGTGTTGTTGTTTTTTAGTCTAATTTTCACCTTGCCGTCTTTTAAACTTAGCGGAATTTTACCTAGTGAAATGTTTTTTTGTATGGGCTCAATTAAGGTTACACTATCAAAATTAACATTGGTATTGTTTTCAGATATGATAACACCAATCGATCCTCGGTCAGATTTATCTTGATACATCATACTAAGCCCATCATCACAGCGGTCATCGCAACTTATTAATAAACTTATTAAACCTAAAATAAATATAGTAGTGATTTGTTTCATCCCAGTTTGATTATGTAAAGTTAAATATTGTAGTTAATTTACCAAATTGGGTGATAAAATATCAGTTAATAGCAAGGCTGTTTTTGTGGATAGTTGTAGCTATTTAGTTAATGTTTATTTGAAGGCTTATTTGAGATTACAGGTGAATGAGTTACTGTTTTAGGATTGTGCAATATGGGATTTAGAAGTGCTTTATTGTTTGCGAACACTCAATCCGCATGAGACTGACACAAAGCTTGAATTAACCACTAAACCGCCAATTTTTTATAGATGCAGTTGGCGGCTGGTGTTCTGTCATTATTGTTTCAGTTTTGTTAAATTCTCGATAGAATCATTAAAAATTAAATCCAAAATGTAGTCCTGGCTCTCCAAAAAAGAATTTAGACCATCTATCATCAATCACTTTAAAGGAGGTGGGCATTTTTGTGTGATAAGGACGGTGAGTAACAGCAATTGATGGTTGAATGAAAAATCTATCTTTAAAAATTTTAATGTGATAGCCAACTCGGTATGTGTTGAAAATCTGAAAACCATTGGCAATCTTATTTCCGTTATCATTTACAAAGGTTTGCCAAGCGGGCATCACATGAACTCCTGCATAAAGACCTTTCCACAAAAATCTTTGATAAGCAAGTGCAAAGCCATATTCACGAATATAACCGGGAAATTCTTCTTCAGCTGCTTGAAATGATTTTCCATAAGGAATACCAAGTGACCAAGCATATTTCCAAGTTTTTAACTCTAAAGAAATTACATCCTTTCCTGTAATACGATATCCAAAGTTAAGCTGAACGAAGTCTGGTTTGTTTACGGACGACAAATTACCTAGCATAAATAAAGTGCTACCAACAAAACACTTTTTAAAAGTGCTATCTTCTTTTAAGTATTGCGCATTCACCTGAAAATTGTTTGTGAACACGATGACCAATCCAATCCATAATAATTTCTTTTGCATATATTTTTAATTCATGTTAAACGTTACTGCAAGATTAGATTTATGGTTTGGTTAATTTCGTTCACTTAAGTTAAAAAAAAACGGACATTATTCTTTACTTTTCTCTAAAATCCGTGCTTTTAACCTACTTAATGATTGTGGTTTTATACCTAAATAACTTGCTAATTGGTGTTGTGGAACTCGTTGAATAAGATCTGGTCTTTTTTGTAATAAATTTAAGTATCGTTGTTCGGGAGAAGAAATTTTAAATTCATCAAAGTTGAATTGTTGTTTAGCTAAAAGTTCTTCTGATAATATTCTGCATAGCGTTTCAAATTTTGGAAATTTATTAAAAATCTCAACTTCCATTTCTGGATTTGCAACGGTTAATATAGTGTCCTCTATACATGATATATAATATTGAGAAGGAGTCTTATCTACAACACAATGAGGTGTTAATCCCTCCATCTCTGTATAAAAAGCGGTGGTTTTCTCTTCTCCGTCAATTATGTAATATGTTCGAATACATCCTTTCAGAACAAAGTAGCCATCATTGGATTTTTGTCCTTCCTTTAGTAGAGTCGTTCCTTTTTTTACTGAGTGGAATATGTCTAAAGAAATGATTGCTTTTTTTTCTTCTTCTGTTAAAGTAACGTATTTTGATAAAAAGTTAAATAGTAAATCTTGCATTGATTTTTTATTGTTACTGTGGTCTTTTACACTTGTTACCAATTTATTTGTAGTTCACTATTTTGAACTTTTTTTGTGTGTTTCTGTTTTATTCAAAGTACTTTAATGCTATAATTGATAGACCTAAAACAATTTCAAAAACCATAATAAAGTCAAAGTATTTTCCTGCTGAGCCTACTTTAAATCTCGAATAAAAACGACCTAATCCTGAAAAGATAACCGTCATTCCAAAAATATAAATCATAGCACCAAGAGCTGAAGTATAAAAAGTTGCATAGGTGAAAAGAAATCCGGATGCAAAGTATATTCCGGCTAAAAAACGAACTAAATTATCCAATACAAGTTGCGGTGGTGTTTCTTTCGGTAAAAATTTCATTGCTCCTTTGAGTAACAAATTGATTCCACCCAAAAAACAGATTAATGCAACAGTTCCTAATATTATACGAAGCGCAATTTCCATAATTTTTAGATTTGAGGAATTGTTTCAATTAAAATTTCATTACCTACTTTATCATAGTAAACACAAGTCATTTTGCTAAGCGAAGCAACCCACTTTTCAATTCCTGTTTCTGCACAATGTTTACAAAAGGTAAAATAATCTGACTCTCCGTTTTGATGAATAGAAAGGTAGTGTTTGAATTTTGAAGGGTTACTTATGCTTTCAATTTCTAGATTTTCATACATGAAACTCGAAGATACTTTATATCCGTTTATACCATAATATTCTGTATGGCTATCTTTTACCCAAGTTTCAAATTCAATTACGCCAAGTGTCTTTATTTCTTGAATATATTTTGGAAAGTCTGCACCAGATTCTACTTTGCTATGTGCGTCCTCAATTTGTTTTAATGTAAACATCGTTTATAATATTATTTCAGTTTTTAATTTTTAGCTGGTTTAGTGTTTGGTAAATGGCTTACAACTTATTTATGTGCGTTAAACTCACACTATATATCCACCAAATCATACATATTTAAATCAAATATATTAATTACTACATAAAAAACGGGTGTTAAAATTTGGTTTTAAAAAGCAATGATAAGTAAAGGATTTGTAGTGGAAGTTGTTTGATAATCTTTTGACACTTGGTATTTAAGTTTTGTATTAGGTAAAAATCAACTATAAATTTACTCAAAAGGTAGTAATAATTTTAAACTTCTTTAATACAACTTTTGTAACCGAAAACCTTGATTCAGCAGGCTATCTAAGCTTATATCAACAAAAGATTAAATGGCACCTTTTGAAAAAGAGCCACTTTAGTATTTATAAGTTACACCCAGGTTTTTATTGTCTTTTCCAGGTTTGCGATTAAATCTATCGGGTCGGTTGTTGGTGTGTGTATTTTGCAAACAAGTGTTCCGTTATTTAATTTGAATGTTGAAATTTTATCGTCTTGTATTTTTTTTATTAAGCTATCGATGAAATTAGTTTCTGCTGAGTAGTTAAATTTAATAAAATAAGGTGATGGCATTTTGACTTTGAACTCTTTTGAAATGAACAGTCGTTTAAGTGAAGACTTTCCGATTGTTAAGCTGAACTTTTTATTTAGTCCTGTTACAGTTACTTCTATACCTGCATATTCATGAGCGTCTGCAGGAATTACAATTCCATTTTGTGTGCTTTGGTGTTTGTGGAATTTTATATTGTAGGTTAGATTATTTTGTTTCAAAGTTGCCTCCAGGTTATAGCCGTAACTATTACACCAGCCCGAACAGTCAATGTTTATTGACTTTAGTTTGTCCTCAATTGTTTCACAATAGTTTTTGTTTGCTACAAAAAATGCCGAATTGGTTGTTTCAAAATTTATCATGGTCTGTTTTTTAAAATTGGCTATAACTTATTTATATGCGATACAATCTTATCAATTGCTAAAACTAAATCACACCTTTTTGAATCAAATATATTAAATTTTAGTGCATAAAAATGTGGTGTGGAAAATTTATTTTAAAAGTTAATGGAGGTGAACTTAATTTGGTTTTATATATCAAATGGTGATTATTCGTTTGTTCTACTTTATTGTTTTGATGTCTGTTACGGAACGAAAAGGTGTAAGCCAAGAGAGAAATAAAAGCGAAATCAAATATTGAATTTAAAGGGGATGACGCAATTGCGCATAATTGCTTTAGTAATAGAGCATCTTCACGATGGGCTTTCTGTTTGGAGAACAATTAAGATGTCGGCATGATTTTGTGGTAAGTATTTCGTTGCAATTTCCCAGAGAATTTCATAGTCGATTCCAAAGTATTCGTGAGAGATTCGATTTCTTAAGCGATACATTTCATCCCAAGGAATATTCGAGTACTTGTCTTTTAATTGTTTCGGCACATTTTTACTTGCCTCGCCAATTACTTCAAAGTTTCTGATTACAGCGTCTACTGTTTTGTAATCCCATTTAAAATGCTGAAAGTCGAGTCCTTGAATATATTCTTGAACCCTTGCCATAGACAAAGCTATGTCTTCCAAATAAAGTATTGAATCTCTTTCGCTGGGTTTTAAACGTAATAAACTTGGTTTGAGATAGTTTTTTTGATTCTTTCTTTTAAGGCATTCTTAGTCACAAGATCAATGGGGATTCCAAACGATTGTTCAAGAAAGCGCTCGAGTGTAAAAAACTTCCAACCAATCGGTTTAGAAAATTCAACGAGTAAATCCAAGTCGCTATTTTCATTTTGTTTGTCATTAGCAAATGAACCAAAATAGCCAATACTACTTACATGAAACTTTTCGGCAAGTTCTGGTTTAATTTGTTTTAGCTTGATTTCTATTTCTGCTCTCGTTAACATACCTGCAAGATATATAATTTTCTTAATTTTTGTGATTACTTGTATTGCACCTTAACTTCTCTATATGCGCTAAATTGGATTAATTCTCATCCAACCAATCACACTATCCCATTCGGCTTTTTCTTTTACCATTAAATCCAACTTTAGCTGTTTTATCATGAAAACCGAAATAGAAAATGATAAAATAATTAGTGCTTTGAAGATTCTGTTGTGCTAGTAAATAAATTTAAACTTTTTATTTGTTAAAACTAAAAGTAACTTCTTAGAATTTTAAAATTTGTATATCCTTAAGCTTACCAATAACTTTTCAAAACTGTTCTACCATTGGATTAAATGGCGTTTCTATAAATTATCATACAACAAACTCGTTACGTAAAAGTTGTTTTCGAGTCTATTGGTGTCGCCCGCCATGCTATAATTAATCAAGTTTGAAAATGTAAATGGAGGATTGTACTCATCAAATGTTAAGACCTTAATGCTTTACTCTTCTTTCTCATCGTTAATGCCGTTAATGTTTTTAATTGTATGATCGGTCGAGTCGATTTTATC
>JAUCCO010000101.1:0-12438 GCA_034676125.1 Bacteroidia bacterium | reverse complement strand
TATCTATAACCCATATCCATATAACCTAAGCCAGCTTGCATGGTCCAATTAAATCCTAAAATTTTATTGTACCAAGCATGAGCGCTAAAGTTTAAACGCATGGTATTATCTTTTCTGGTTTTATTGATAAAGTCTTTATAGGTTAAATTATTTTGCCTGTCATCAAAAACAGCATCCGAGCTTGACGCAGTAAAAGCTCCTGTATATCCGCCACCAACAGTAATGCTATAGTAGTTATCATCCATACTTTGGGCAAGTAATAAAAAGGGGAAACAGAACAGTATACAGAATAAAACTTTACGCATATTAATTTATTTGGCTGCTAAAATAATGAATTAGTAAGGCCAAAAGTATTAATTTTTCTGATTAATGTTTAATCGTAACGATATGATATTTGAAAACGGCAATGTACCAGAGCCTTCGCCCACATCTGCCAAAGCATAATCTATGCTAATGCTGTTTAATTTAATGCCAACACCAATTGTTGGAACTACAGAATAACTTTCGCTTCCATCAATATTTTTTCGGGTTTGAAATTGACTAATACCACCACGTAAAAATACAAAGTTTTTATAATCGGTTTCCACACCCATTTTAGTATCAATACTTGTAAAGCTTGAACCAATAAGGGTATTGCGTTTTCCATCAAAAGTAAGCTCAGCATTTGCTTCTGGTCTTATGCCTATTATTTCTTTGTACACATTAATCTTTCGCGAAATCCCTAAAGCTAATCTTGGTACCGTAATTTCTAAATTATTGCTTGGTAATTGATTGTTGGTGGCTACAAAAACTTGTTTCTCCTGTTGGCTAAAAGTGTATTGCCAAGCATTAAAAGTTGAAGTAGCATCACGCAATACTGCACCCATATCCCATTTTTTATACTTGTATTTTACACCTAAATCAAAACCAAAGCCCCAAGCATTTGCAAACTCACCAACTACACGTCTTACTATTTTAACTGTACCACCCGCTGTTAATCCTTCAATAGGTAATACGCGGGCATACGAACCTAAAAAGGCATAATCAACGGCCGAAAAATTTACAATTCGAGAATAATCTGCAACACCATTTTGAAACAAGTTTAACGTATTAGGTATATCATCAATTCCATATCTAATTATACTTACAGCAATTGCACTTTTATCATTTAGTTTGTATGAAACTGCACCATAATCATGTTTTGCAATGCCAGCAAATTGTTCGTTATGCATTAACATAACCTGTATGTTATCTTTAATCTCTGTAAGTCCTGCTGGATTCCAATAGCCAGCAGTAACATCATTAACAGATGAGGTTACTGCGCCACCTAAACCATAAGCTCTTGCACCAACGCCAAGTGATAAAAATTCATTGCTATATTTATAAACCTGGCCATATGAAACATGGTAAGTTGCTATTAAAATTAAAATACTAGTTGCTGTTTTAAGCAGTTTTATCATTGCACGCTAAGTTTTAGTTGTTCAATTAAATTATGGGCATCAGTACTTAGTTCTTTTTCTAACACCAAACTACATTGTAGTAAAATAGTTTGGTCTTGTTCTGAAATTTCGCCAACTCCTGCTTTAATCATAATTCTGTTTAACGAATACACAAATTTATTATTATCTGTATAGTAAGATATGTATTGCACTTTGCGAAAATGGTTAAAAAACTCGAAAAATTTAGCTGTTTCTTTCATTCCGTACTTTACCAAGTAGTTTTCGAGGTTTTGATCTGAGATATTATCTAATGAAAAGTAGAATTGGCTTAATGATTCTGGATGTAATTTAACCAATATTCGGTCTATCATTAATTCTGCTAAGATATGTGCTAAAAACCATTTACGATTTAATGCGGTACTAAAATTTGCATTTAGTATAATATTATTGGTTAGGCTAAGTATATTGGTAAAAAAGGTAGAACCATGAAAGTTTTTGTCGGCTTTATAATGTGCAATACAGCCATCACGAAACTTTATTTCCTCAATTGTTAAGTTAGGTAAAATTGGTTTAAATGTTTTGATATAGCCACGAGTAATATCTGGTAAAAGTAAACCTGTATTATACTCATGTTGGTTAACACGGCCATCAACAAAAAAGTGTGAAAAGAAGTTCAAATTTTATCTGCGTTTTCTAACTAAACCATTCTTTTTATATTCCACTCGCTTGCCTGCATGTTCACCATCAAATGTGGGACACTTTTTAACTCTACAAGCAAATAGGGGTAATATAATAAGCAAACATAAAATTATAACAAGCTGTTTCATTCACTACTTCTTTTAAATGCTTACGCAATATAACTAAAAAATCCCGTGCAAATGGCTACGGGATTTTTTTTGAAAAGAGTTTTTGCTACGACTATTTTTTTCCACCTTTTTTAGGTGCAGCCTTTTTTGCAGCAGCCTTCTTAGGAGCAGCAGCTTTCTTAGCTACAACTTTTTTAGGAGCAGTTGCTTTTTTAGCAGCTACCTTCTTAGGTGCAGCAGTTTTTTTAGCAGCAACCTTTTTAGGAGCAGCAGTTTTTTTAGCAGCTACCTTCTTAGGAGCAGCAGCCTTTTTAGGAGCAGCTTTTTTAGCAGCTACCTTTTTAGGTGCAGCAGCTTTCTTAGGTGCTACTTTTTTTGCAGCGGCTTTCTTAGGAGCAGCAGCTTTAGTTGGAGCAGCTTTTTTTGCAGCGGCTTTTTTAGGAGCAGCAGATTTAGTTGGAGCTGCTTTTTTAGTTTTTTTAGTTGCCATGTTTTAAAATATTTATTTGATTGATTACACGAACAAATTTATACGAGTGTTTATATATTTCAAATACCTACTCACTATCAGCTATTAAAAATAGCCATGTAGCTTTGTTGATAACCATCTATTAATTATAAAAACTATTGATTATTCAAGCGCTGTAGCCATTATTTTTTTATAAAATTTATGCTAAAATTGTTAACCACAATATATGCACACACAATATTTTTTATCAATCAACAAAAAAAAAATTTATTGAAATTAATATTCGCAACAAACCACAAACACTGATAATACAAGCCACTTGAATGATTGATAAAAAATGTATTGTATTTATAAATTTATATTTTGTACATCACTTATAAAAAAAATAATAATGATCGAAGTTGTATTCGTGTATATTTTTTTTAACACTTATTGTATGATGTTTATATTACTTGATTTAAATTTAATGTTGTGGAGATGTTAGTTGTTTATATGGCTAGCATTAAGTGTTATAATTTTAATAAAACGTAATTTATAGAGTAGTAATTAAAATATTTGTATGATAAAATGGCCTTAAAATAAAACTATTTTTTTTATAAAAATCCAATTCATGTAACTATCATTGAATGATAAAATTTTTAAAATTATGCATGCAGAAATCATCACGATTGGAGATGAAATATTAATTGGTCAGATTATAGATACAAACGCTAGTTGGTTAGGGCAAGAACTTAGCAAGCTTGGCATACAAGTAGTTCATCGTACTTCTGTTTCTGATAATAAACTTGCTATAATTAATGCATTAAATAGTGCTAAAACCAGGGCAGATATAATAATTATGACAGGTGGCTTAGGCCCAACTAAAGATGATATTACTAAGCTTACTTTAACAAATTATTTTAATGCAGAATTGGTTATTAATACAGAGGTGCTTGAATGGGTAACAAGCATTTTTAAACGCAGAAAATTACCCATGGTGGATAGTAATAATGCACAAGCAATGGTTCCTGCTAATTGCGAAATACTATTTAATAAAAGTGGAACAGCACCTGGTATGTGGTTTGATGAATACGGTAAAATATTTATTAGCTTACCCGGTGTTCCTTTTGAAATGAAAGTAATTTTTGAAGAACAATGTATTCATCGTTTGCAAAAAAGATTTACGTTACCTGTTTTAATTCATCGAACCATTTTAACTTGTAATATTGGTGAAAGTTTTTTAGCCGAAAAAATTGAAACATTAGAAACTGATTTACCACCACACATTAAGTTAGCCTATCTACCTTCTGTTGGTTTAGTTAGGTTAAGATTTAGTGGATCGCATACACATTATGCAACACTTAAAGATGAAATGGATATTATTGTAAATAAGCTATACGATATTATTGGCGATTATATTTATGGAGAAGAGGATGATACTTTACAAAAGGTAGTAGGTAGTTTACTTCACTCATCTAATAAAACAGTAGCAACTGCTGAGAGTTGCACAGGTGGTTATATTTCTCATTTAATTACAACTGTTCCTGGAAGTTCAAATTATTATTTGGGAAGCATAATTAGTTATGCAAACCAAATTAAAATAGACCAGCTAAACATTAACCCCGAAATATTAAATACAGTTGGAGCAGTTAGTCAAGCGTGTGTTTTGCAAATGGCCGAGCAGGTAAAACAAAAACTAAACACTAATTATGCAATAGCAACAAGCGGTGTGGCTGGACCAAGCGGTGGCACAATAGATAAGCCTGTTGGTACAGTTTGGGTTGCCGTTAGTGGGCCTAATACTACCATTGCTAAACAGTTTAATATGGGTGATAACAGAGAACGTACCATTGAAAGAACAGCTATACAAGGGTTAGATATGTTAAGAAAAATGTTATTAACCGACATGAAGTAAATGAATTAATATTTTTATTACATTGCATAGTAATATGAAACTTTATATAACAGCTATACTCATTATACTGTTTGCTTCATGCAGTAATAAACAGTTTTCGTTTCGCGATAAGGTGAATGTTAAAAGAGAGCATGTCGTTAAACAAGATAAACCACGCAAGCTGCTCCCAACACCGGATTCTAATATTGATACATTAATTACTGTATCATTAAACGAAACTTTTTTATCAATCAATAATTTTGTTGGTGGAAATAACTTGGTAGTTAATATTCAAGATACGCCTCCCAAAAATGATCAGCAAATTACGCCACCACCTATTGGTGAGCCGAAAAATGAAAGCATAACTTCTCCTAATTTAAATAAAAAAACATTTCCGATTTATGGGTTAATTGGTTTAGTGTTGTCAATACTTGGAGCAGTTTACTTTGCTTCAATGTGGTTTTACATCCCTTTCGATTCGGTAGGAATTAGTGTTACCATACTTTTGTTATTATTAGGACTAGGTTTTTCTGTTATTGGTATAAGTAAACCGCGCAATAGGTTGGGAAAGTTAGGAGCAATTATAAGTGCTACTACGCTACTAATTGGATTAACTCTATTTGTTATTATATCTTTCTTTATTATATTGTTTTTGTTTATTCTGATATTAGCACGTGTATAAAATAATACGTGTTAAATAGCATTATCTTTTCTGAAAGTTAAATATTAAAAGTATCAGAATCGATTGGTCATTTATAAGTTATATGATGTATTCTGAAATTTATTATATTGCATAGTAATATGAAACTTTACATAATTGCAATACTCATTATACTGTTTACTTCATGCAGTAATAAACAGTTTTCGTTTCGCGATAAGGTGAATGTTAAAAGAGAACATGTCGTTAAACGAGACAAACCAATCAAACCTCATTTCCTCAGTAAGGATTCAAGTATAAATGAATCAATAACAGCTTCTGTTAACGAAACTTTTTTACCAACCAATAATTTTGTTGATGGAAATAATGTAGTTATTAATTTTCGAGATACGCCTCTAAAAAACAATCTGCGAATTACGCCATCACCAGATATTAAACAGAAGGATAAAAATGTAACTCCTCCCAATTTAGACAAAGCCGAATTCCCAATTCTTGGTGTAACTGGCCTAGTGTTGTCAATAATTGGTGTGTTTTATTTACCAATGTTTAATAGCTTCGTAGACATCTGGACGGCTTTGGGCATAACCGGACTTTTGTTATTATTGGGGCTCACCTTTTCTTCTTTGGGGTTAGAGCAGCCAAAAAAAGGTTATGCAATTGCTGGTGTAATTATAAGTACGATTGCAATTATTACCTTACTTATTACACTTTTGCTCGCGTTATTAATTTTCATGGTATTTACTGCTATGGGAAGGGGAAGGTAAATAAAAAAAGACAACCCAAAGGGTTGTCTTTCTTTTATAAATTAATTGTGTTAATTGTTTTTCAGTTGCTATAACTAGTGGTTAATTAATAACCTTTGGGTTGATTGCCATTGATTAGTTGTAAACTGCACCAAATATAAACCTGTATTTAGTCCACTTACATTAATATTGGTTTGGTTTTTTTCTAATTCACCAGCCAATATTTTTTTGCCAGAAACATCGTATACGATATATTTAATGTTAGATGAAGCAGTGCGGTTTAAACTAAAATTAACTTCGTTGTTTGCTGGGTTAGGATACAACACAAATGCATTGTTATCAATAAACGAATGCTCATTTACACTGTTAAATAATGCATCAGTACCCATAAATACTAGTCCACCTGCAATGTTTCCTATAACAATGTCCTTTAAGCTATCACCATTTAAGTATGCAGTGGCAACAGTACTTCTCATGCCAAATTTTTTATTGTAACCAATATTTCCATCTAGGCTAAAATCATAAAAAGCATTGTCAATTACTTTTGCAACACTATCAGCATGTGCATATATATTGGTATATAAATAAACTCTTCCGCTTTGCGATCCAAGTAACATTTCATAAACACCATCATTATTTAAATCAACAATATGTGGTGCGCTATAGCCAACTAAATCCAACATTTGTGGCAATCCTATTGTATTATAAACCTCTCTTGTATGCACTTTTCCTAGGCTATCAATAGTTGGGATGTTGTTAAAACTTGGCGAAGTTACAGTTCCAATATTACGGTAGTATTTCACCGTTCCGTTACGCTCTCCAGTTACAATATCCAATAAACCATCCTTATCTAAATCTATTAATTGTGGTGTGCAAAAGGTAGGCAATGTTAATCCAAATGCTTCTCTGCTTTGTAGTGTAAAGTTAAGTACTGTTCCTATTGTATTATTAATAAAATATGCAACTTTACCATTTCCATCGCCTACCAATAAATCCGTTTTCCCATCACCATTTAAATCGCCAAATGTTGGATGGGCCGAGAAAAAACCAAAACCAATTACTGATGTAATTGCAAAATTAGAATCAGCTAATTTAAATACGGGGTTGATAGAATCTGTAATGTTTAAATACAGGAATAATTTGTCATTATTATTGCCAGTTTGAGATAGAATTCCACTTGTGGCCACTACTAAATCTTGGTCTCCATCATTATCAATATCAACAAATACTGGAACCGAACGCAAGCCATGGTCTATCATATCTGCGTATAAAAAATCATTACCCGGTTTTTCTGTAAACTTTAAATTGGTACCAACACGTGTCGCATCATAAACCCAAATATTATCTACTGATTTTGAGGCAAAGTTTTTGTTAGTAGTTATTACTAACTCTTTTTTGTTGTCTGCATCAATATCTACATAATAGGCTGCTGGAAACTCAATAAAATTTTTACGTGTATTGGTAGTAGATAAAAATAAAGTATCCTGAACAGTAATCGAATCTATCTGTCTGCTATTTTGGTTTCGGCCATTTATTAATGATATAAAACTGTTATATTCTGAATCACTAAAAACAATATCTTTTATGCCGTCACCATTCAAATCAAGCATTAAAGTAGTTTGGTCCGCATGTTTCTTTTTAGGCCACATGTTGTAGTCGCATTGCGAACCTTTGTCTCTGCCAAAACCTAATTCAAACTTATGACCAATGAAGTCATAATTTATAAAAGCCCAACATAAATCTCTAGCAATGTAAATGGTTGTATCATTCGAAAATGGAATGTTGTATTTATTCTTTTTAAAGTTATCGTAAAACCAAAATGTAGTATTTACACCTTGATTGGTAACAATATCATCATCACCATCGCCATCTATATCCTCAATTGCTGGCAATGCATTGGATACAGCCACAATTTCTCCCGGACTTAAATATTGGTCGTATGGAGGGCCAACATACATTCCAGTATCATATAAAGTATTGTTGTATTGTTTAAAAGTTGTTTTTCCGCCAGGTGTAGTGGTGTTTACAAACAATTGTATTTTCTCTGATTGAATATGTGGAGAAGTTGTAACTTTATTGTATGGCACAGATGCGGTAAACAAATCGGGTTTGCCATCAAAGTTATGATCTCTTAATAAAGCCCATCCGCCAAAGTAATTAGTAAACGAACCTTCGTATTGTGGTGCATGAACAAATTTACCTAGCTGTGTATTATACAAAAACGCCAATGGCTTTAATGATTCCTTATCAAACACAAATAAATCTTGCTTGCCATCGCCATCCCAGTCTATATTGCTAAACTGTGGCGTGTTTAATCCTCCGGCAAAAGCATTTAATAAGGTGTCGCTTGCAGTACCCGGTTTTATAAACTTAGGTGCACCTTTTGTTTGATAGTATTTAAAACTTTGTGCATTACTGATATTGGTAATACCAAAAATGAGTAATAACGTTGTAAATATTTTATTCATAGTGTTAAAATTATGATGTAAAATTACTACTTACTTATCTAAAAATTATCATAAAATATGACATTAACAGAACTATACGCAATTTACAAAGAACATCCGAGTGTTAGTACTGATACGAGAAAGATTACGCAAGGGTGTTTGTTTTTTGCTTTAAAAGGTCCAAACTATAACGCCAATAAATTTGCTAATGATGCGCTTGCTAAAGGTGCGAGTTATTGTGTAATTGATGATGCTGAATACGCTATAAGTGATAAATTTATCTTAGTTGATGATGCACTTTTGGCATTACAACAATTGGCTAATCATCACCGTAAACAATTAAATATACCAGTAATTGCAATTGTTGGAAGCAACGGAAAAACAACTACTAAAGAATTAATTACTGCGGTTTTAAATACTACATTTATTGTTTGGGCAACGCCTGGTAATTTTAATAACCATATTGGACTACCATTAACATTATTACAATTAACAAATCAACACCAAGTTGCTATTATCGAAATGGGGGCTAACCACGTGGGCGAAAATGCAGAGTTGTGCGCAATAGCTGAACCTACTTTGGGCATTGTTACTAATAATGGAATGGATCATTTAGAAGGTTTTGGTGATATTGAAGGCGTAGCAAAAAGCAATAGCGAGTTGTATTATTATTTATTAAAAAATGGTGGAACAGCCTTTGTAAATGCACACGATGAATGGTTGATGCGCATGAGTGCTAGATTGAAAAAATGCAAAACATACGCAGCTAATACTAATTTTCGCACTACTAAGGCAGATTATAATGGCTTTGCACAACAACTACAACCTAGTATTAATTATAATTACGAAGAGTTATCGGGTAGTTCTGTTTTAAGCGGTGATTACAATTTTGATAATATTATGGCAGCCATTGCAATTGCAAAATATTTAGGAGTAAATAATCAAAATATTATAAAAGGAATTGAAAGTTACATGCCAACCAATAACCGCTCGCAATGGATTAATAAGGAACATAATGTAATTTTTATGGATGCGTACAATGCTAACCCTAGTAGTATGTAAGTTGCCCTAAGAAACTTTGCAGCAATGGATCATCCACATAAGGTTGTAGTAATGGGTGATATGTTTGAAATGGGCAATTATGCCAAAGCAGAACACCAACGTATGGTAGATTTATGTGCAGCTTTAAAACTAGATAATGTAATATTAATAGGAGAGGAGTTTTATAATTTAAATACTGGCAACAAGCAAGCATTTAAATCAACCTTGCAAGCAGGTGATTTTATTAAAGAACAAACGTATAAAAATTATGCATTTTTTATTAAAGGTTCGCGGGGAATGAAACTTGAAACCCTTGCAGATATAATTGATTAAAAAAAACGACTGTTTCAATACAGTCGTGTTTTTTACTATTACTTTTTAAGCAACAGCACTGCTGCGTAGGCTACTAAACCTTCGGTTCTGCCAATGTAGCCCATTTTTTCACTTGTGGTTGCTTTAATAGAAACGTCATCAATAGTAATGTTACAAATGCCAGCAATAGTTTCGCGCATTTTATCTGCATAAGGCATTATCTTAGGATATTCTAAGCATAAGCTGCTATCAATATTGCCAATTCGGTAACCTTTTTCATCAATTAAACTGATTACTTTATTTAGTAATATTTTACTGTCAATATTTTTAAAAGCATCATCCGTATCCGGAAAATGTTTTCCTATATCACCCAAAGCTAAAGCGCCTAAAATTGCATCACAAATTGCATGTAATAATACATCTGCATCGCTATGTCCAAGTGATCCTTTTATTGCCGGAATTTTAATTCCACCTATCCATAAATCTCTTCCTTCAACCAATTGGTGAACATCATATCCAAAACCTATTCTCATTATATTAATTGTCTTTAGGCATTTCAAAAATACCTGATGGTTGTTCTTTTTCGTTACTACCAGATTTTAATGCATCAAAGTCTAAACCTAAAGTAAACCGTAAAGTATTATCAAGCGGATTACGTTGTCCAAACGAAATTAAATAAGCCGCATCAATTGTAAATACATTGTATCTTATACCAACACCTACTGTGGCATATTTACGATTTCCTTTGTATTGGTTTTCATAAAAATAACCCGCACGTATAGCAAATTGTTTATCGTACCAATATTCTAATCCTGTAGATATGTTTATTTCATTTAATTCTTCCTTAAATCCGCCTGGTGCATCAGAAAATGACTGCATCATACCTTGAATAATTGGCACATTTGGGTTTTTTCCAGATTCAATTACTAAACCTCCATTCTGAAATTCATAATTACCATTCGAATCTACTTTATAAACTGGTGGTGTAGGTATCAATAGTTTGTTAAAATCTAAGGCCAATGCAATGGTATTGTATTTATCAATTTCAATTTCGCCATAACCACCTACCCGCATATTTATGGGTATAAAATTCTGGTTTTGATCAGTGGTGTAAGTAAGCTTAGAGCCAATATTGGTAATGGCAGCACCAATGCCATAATTTATTTTATAACCGTCTACCTTAGTTTTGTTTTTGTAATAAGCGGTAATATCTGCCGCGTAAGCTGTACCTGCGTTTATTCCACTTTGCGATTGGGTTTGTGCTCCTCCTGCAATGTTGGAGTATATAAACCTAAATGCTACACCTAAACTAAAATTATCTGATAATTTTTGAGCGTAAGCTAAATCCGCAGCCCATTCACTTGGGGTTGCTTTTCCTAAACTACTACCATAAATATCAGTAAATTGAATTTCGCCCAACGAAAAATACCTTAACGAGCCACCAATAGATGCCTTATCGTTTATTTTACCCATAATAGAAAGGTATGATAACGAAACATCAGGCACCAATTGCCTTAACCAAGGATTATATGATAATGAAACCGTACCATTTTTTTCGTTAAAAACCATTTTTGCCGAGTTCCAATGTATTGCATTTGGGTCATTTGGCGTGGCAGCACCTGCATCGCCCATTGCACCAGCTCTTGCATTTGGTGTAATTAATAAAAATGGAACAGCTGATGTAATTGTATTTCTTCTTCCGTCTAATTGTCCTGTGGTAATTTGCGCTTTAGCTTGTATTGCACTAATACTAATTATTGCTGCTGCTATGCCTTTAAAATACTTGTTCATTTACCCTATTTATTATTGCCAAAAATAATGCTTTAAACGATTTTGCCTAACTAATTTAATATAACTAGTTTTTGTGTGGCCTCAGCAGTCTTACCCTGCTGGCTTTTTACTTGTAATTTGTATATATAAACGCCATTTGCCAGCTTATCTCCATAATCATCTAAACCGTTCCAAGTTAGTTGGTCAAAGTGCGATGTTGCCGGAGTAACTTGTGCCGTTAATGTTTTTGCTAATTTACCGCTTACTGTAAAAATTTGAATCATGATGGTTAAGTTTTCACCAACCTTATTATGATCAAAATGAAAAGTGGTATTGGTACTAAACGGATTTGGATAGTTTAACAAATACTGTACAGCCAATTTTTCATTTGTGGCCACCACAAACTCAGTGTTACTTTCCGATACATTGTTGTAAGTATCATAAGCTTTTAATGTAGCGGTGTGTTTTCCAGGAGCTATATTTTTTAGTGGATACCTAATTTCTCCCTCTTGGTAGCTGTTGGTTTTGGCCTTGTAATAATCATTTACAGCAACCGATTTACTGTTGTCGCCATCAATAATTAAGGTCAATTCTCTGCCTATTCCTCTACCAATTGTATTTATACCATTCTCGTCAAATAACTTCGCCAAAAACACAGGATTTTCGTTTGTTAAACCTCCAAAAATAAATTTCTCATCATCCATGTATAGTTTAACATCAGGCCCAATTGCATCATTAGCTATAGAGTCGGCTGTTCCTCCTACTACAAAGTTTTCGTTAAAGCCATTTCCATCGGTAGTTAAATTGGTGGTATAGTATGATATTTTACCTCTTCCAATTTGGTAAGCAATATCTTTAGGAACTATAAAGGTAAAACTAAATACACCGTTTATTACAGAAG
>JAUCCO010000100.1:0-12805 GCA_034676125.1 Bacteroidia bacterium | reverse complement strand
TTTAGTCGTGATCCATTATTCCTTGGACCTAATGATTTGCATGTGGGTAATGGCTGTAACAATGGTATCACTATCGCATCTGTAACAACAGACATTGATGGACAAACCAGAACATCACCACCAGATATTGGTGCAGATGAAGTAACAACAGGTTACAACGATAATATTGGAGTAACACAAATTCTTTCACCAACAACTCCATTGGCAACTGGAACTAGTGATGTAATAGTAGTAGTATCAAACCTTGGTAATAATGTAGTAACTAGTGCTACTATTAGTTACTCAGTAGATGGTGGTACTCCATTTACCATTAACTACTTTGATTCGATAATGCCTTGCGATACTGCAATAATTACCTTTACAGGTGCACAAGCTTACAACTTTACGCAGGGTACACAATACACCATTAAGGCATACACATCGTTACCTAATGGTGTTAATGATAATAACTTAATTGATGATACTACTACCCTAGGCCCGCTTTGTCCAGCAATGAGTGGTAACTATACTATTGATGCAAGTGCAAGTGGCGCAAATAACTTTACTAATATTACAAGTGCATTAAATGCATTACAGTGTGCTGGTATAAGTGATGATGTGGTGTTTACCATTGCAAATGGAATTTACAATGAGCAATTGGTAATTAATCCTGTTGCAGGTGCAAGTGATACCAATACGGTTTCGTTTGTTGGACAATCAAAAAATGGTGTGGTAATAACATACTCATCAAATAATGCTAATGCTTCACACACTATTAAAATTAACTCTGCTCCTTATATTAATATCAGTAATTTAACAATTCAATCAACAGGTACAAACATGGGTGTACCTTTGCATATTTTTGGTGGTGCTGATAAAGTTAAAATTAAAAACAACAACATTTTAATTAGTGGTGTCGGAGCTAGTTCTGCCTCAAGTTACTTTATACCTGTATTAATTAATGGAGGTACTGATGTATCATCACCAACTAGCCTTGGTTCTTACATTAATAATTTAGAAGTAGATAGTAATAATATTAAAGGTGGTTACTACGGTATACTTGCGTATGGTCGTTCGGGTAGTCCATATTCAAATCAAATATATTTACGTAATAATACTATCGATAGCAGTTATTACTATGGTATATACACGTATTACTTCTCTGGATTAACGATAAACAACAACACATTAAATATGCGTGTTATTGGTATTACTACATCAACGGGTATCTATTTATACCAATGTTATAATAACGCAGGTTATAAGCATCAGGTTAATAATAACCAAATTTATGATGCTGGTAGTATAGGTTTCTATGCACAATACGCATCAGGAACGGTTTCGTTACCTAACGAGTTTTATAATAATATGGTAGGTGGTAATTTCAGAACATCGAGTGCTCGCCCTGTTATTTATCAATACTCTAACTATTGGAATATTTACCACAATAGTATCAACTTAAACTATGCTACTAGTAATGCCCAATATGCAGCATTGTCTGCTCAAAGTTCAAATTACTTACGCATAGTAAATAATACTTTAGCATTCACCGCTACAACTGGTACAGGATTACCGTTATATTCATCTACAGCGCAAACGGTAATTAATTACAACAATTATGTAAATAATGCTGCAAGCAATTTGTTATATGTAAACGGTGCTACCTATACTACATCTACCTATACTAATGGAGGTGGTTATAATGCAAACGGATTTAATACAGCATCTGGATTTAGTAGCAACCGTGATTTATTCTTAACAGCATCAAATGTTAAAGGAGATGCTACATTAGGTCTTACTACTGATATTGAAGGTCAATTACGTCAATCGCCACCAGATATTGGAGCCGATGAGTATTTTGGCTTAATGGATATTGGTGTTGTAGCTATTGATTCGCCAACAACTAATACTTTCTGCGGTGGAAACCGTAATGTACAAGTAAGGTTGAAAAACTTCGGTAACCAAGCAGTTACTGCAGCTACATTGTCGGTTGAGATTGATGGCATCTTGTCTGGTACTTATAACTGGACTGGCTATTTAGCTCCTAATGCAACTAGTGGTCAAATTAATGTGGGATCGTTTGCATTTAATGCTGGGGTTTATAACTTAGCTGTACATAGTTCGCTCCCTAATTATGTTAACGACTCTATTTTATCAAACGATACTGCACGTCAAGTTATCACTACTAACCTTAGTGTAACACCTACCATTAGTTTATCTGCTAGTCAAACTACAATTTGTTCTGGACAAGAGGTAACCTTAATTATTAATAAATCTGGTGGAGGTTTAACTCCTACTGTTCAATGGCGTAATAATGGTATTACTTTACCATTTATAGGTGATACTTTAAAAACTACTACATTACTAAATAATGATTCAATTGTGGTTATTCTATCATCATCCGCACAATGTGCATCGCCAGTAAATGTAATTTCTAATGCCATTAAAATGGTTGTTGGAACTACAGTAGCTGCTCAAGTTACACTTAGTCCATCAGCAAGCACTGTTTGTGCCGGAACGGATGTAAACTTTACAGCGACTCCACTAAATGGAGGTGTTACTCCAACATTCCGTTGGTATAAAAATGGAACACAAGTTGGTGGAGATAGTTCAACATATAAAGCGATAAATCCAGTTGATGGTGATTCAATTAATGTGGTACTAGTTTCATCATTAGGATGTGCGAGCCCAGCAAGTGATACTGCAACAGGAGTTAGGATTACAGTTAATCCATTGTTAACTCCAACTGCTACTATTAATGCAAGTGCAACTACATTCTGTGCGGGTACTACTGTAACATTTACAGCAACTACCGTTAATGCTGGTACATCTCCATTCTACCAATGGAAACGTAATGGTGTTACCATAGGTTTAAACAGCGATACATTAGTTTTATCATCATTGGCTAATAACGATTCGTTAGAGTTAGTATTAACATCTAATGCTACTTGTGCTACACCACCTATTGTTACATCAAACAAAATTGGTGTAAAAGTTAATCCAATTGTTACACCTTCGGTTACTATTAATAGCAGCACAAATAATGTGTGTGTGGGTACAAGTGTAAGCTTTACTGCTACTCCAGTTAATGCCGGTGTAGGTGCTACTTATAATTGGTTAGTAAATAGTACTAGTGTTGGTAGCTTATCTACCTTTAATACTTCTACCCTTAATAATTTGGATACCGTTAAGTTAATAGTAACTACCGATACCTTATGTGCTGTTCCTGCATTGGTAACATCAAATGGTGTTATCATGCAAATAAACAGCTATGTAAATCCATCGGTTAGCTTCACTGCTTCGGCTGATACAGTTTGTGCTGGAAGTGCGGTAACATTTACAGCAAGTGCAACAAACGGTGGTGCAATGCCATCATACCAATGGAAACTTAATGGGAATAATGTAGGTACAGATTCAATTAAATACACTGCCGTATTAAGTAATAGCGATTCGGTAACTGTGGTATTAACCTCAAATGCAGCATGTGTAAATAGCCAAACTGCAACAACAGCATACAAAGTAACTAAGGTAAATCCATTAGCAATTACTAATGTATTCATACATACAACTGGTACAGAAATTTGTGCGGGAGGTTCATTACGTTTTGAAGCAGCACCAGTTAATGGTGGTACAAATCCAATCTACCAATGGAAAGTTAATGGTGTAAATGTTGGATTAAATACTGATACATTCCGTATTCAAAATCCAGCTAATGGCGATAGTGTTTCGGTAACTATGACTTCGAATGCAGTTTGTCCTTCGCCAGCTACTATTATTTCTGATAGAATTGGTATTAAAGTTAATCCAATACTAACACCTAGTGTAAGTATTGTTGCATCAAAACTAACTGCTTGCCAAGGCGATAGTATTACATTTACAGCAACCGCCACCAATGGAGGAACTTTACCAGGTTACAAATGGTTTAAAAATGGAACACAAGTAGCAACCAATGTTACGGTATACAAATCAAACCAATTAACCAGCGCAGATACCATTTGGGTTGAGTTAGCTAGTTCTGTAACGTGTGTTACTTCAACTACTGTTTTATCAAACAAAATAAATGTAAGGGTAAATGCAGTAGTAACTCCTACGGTTAGTATACAAGCAAATCAAACATTAATATGTGCTGGTGCTGCTGTAACCTTTACTGCTATTGGAACAGATACGGGTGCAACACCTACTTACCAATGGAAACGTAATGGAACCAATGTAGGAACTAATAGCAGGACTTATACAGCTACTGGGTTAAATAACAATGATAGTGTTTGGGTAAATATCACTTCAAGCGTTACTTGTACTACCACACCAAATGCTACTTCAAACAAAGTGGGTATAAATGTTACTACACCAAGTACTCCAAACGTTGCAGTTGTAGTATCGGCTACTACGATATGTGCAGGAACTACAGTAACCTACACAGCAACTGCTACCAATGCAGGTGCTACACCAACTTTTGAGTGGTTTAAAAATGGAATTGCAGTTGGAACTAACAGTACAACTTATGCATCTAATACAATTGCCGATGGCGACCAAGTAATTTGTATATTAACTGCTACTCCTGGTTGTTTAACACAAACTGGTGATACTGCTTATACCGCTGCTATGGTTGTTAGAACTCCACCTGCTAAACCAGTTGTTACACGTATTGGTGCCGATAGTTTAAGTACTGCATTCGGTTCATCGGCTTACCAGTGGTTTAAAAATGGAACTGCAATTAGCGGAGGAAATACACGCGGATTAAAACTATACACTGATGGTACTTACAAAGTTCGTGTTGATAGTATTGGTTGTAGCGCAATGTCTGATTCTATTGTGGTAACTAATGTTGGCTTAAGAGAGGTAAATTCTATTAGTAATGTAATGGTTTATCCAAATCCTACTTCTGGTATCGCTACTGTTGAAGCAACATTTAGCAACAAAGCAAATACTGTAATTACCGTAACAGATATGTTTGGTAGATTAGTATCTACTATTAATATGGGAGATATTACTACACTTAACGATACTGTTAACCTAAGTGCATTAGCCGATGGTGTTTACTTTATACAAGTAAAACATGGTGATGATATAGTTACACAACGTGTTGTTAAGGCCGACTAAATAATTTATAAAATTATATAATCTCATTGTTAAAACGAGGCTCCAAGTGGGCCTCGTTTTTGTTTTATAACTATGCTGTTTTTCTTACTACCTTTGACCCGTGAGTTATTACATTAAACAAGATTTAAACGACACCATTTGTGCATTAGCAACTGCCGGTGGAGTAGGAGCAATAGGCGTAATTAGAGTTAGTGGCAATAATGCCATTACTGTAGTTGCAGATATTTTTAAAGGCAAAAAATTAACACAACAAGCCACACATACCGTACACTTTGGAAAAATTGTAGATGGCGATAAGGTAATAGATGAAGTGTTGGCTACTTTGTTTATCAACCCAAAATCGTATACAGGCGAAAATACAGTAGAACTAAGTTGTCATGGTTCGCCATATATACAACAACAAATTTTACAATTATTGGTTAACAAAGGTTGCCGATTAGCCAAGCCAGGTGAATTTACTTTACGTGCTTTTTTAAACAAAAAATTAGATTTAAGTCAGGCCGAAGCAGTGGCTGATTTGATTGCCAGCAATAGTGAAGAAAGCCATCGTACAGCCATAATGCAAATGCGAGGTGGCTTTAGTTACCAAATTGCCGATATGCGCGAGCGACTTATAAACTTTGCTTCACTTATCGAATTAGAGTTAGACTTTGCCGAAGAAGATGTAGAGTTTGCCAAGCGTGATGAACTAACCCAATTGGTAAACAATATTCAGGTTTTAATACATGATTTATTACACTCGTTTAAATATGGTAATGCCATTAAAAACGGAATACCAACTGTTATTGCAGGTAAACCAAATGCCGGAAAATCCACTTTGCTAAATGCATTGGTTAACGAAGAACGCGCCATAGTAAGTGATATTGCTGGCACCACCCGCGATACCATCGAAGAAGCTTTTGTAATAGATGGTATAACATTTAGGTTAACTGATACTGCTGGTATTCGTGTTGGTTCGCAAGATAAAATAGAAGTAATAGGCATTGAGCGCACGTTCGATAAATTGCAAAAAGCCAGCATAATAATATATGTTTACGATGCATCCACATCAATCCAAACAGAGTTAACAAATGAGTTAGCACAGTTCCAAAATATTAATGCTATTGTAATTCCAGTAGCCAATAAAATAGATTTAACGTCTACGCCACTCATACAAAATAATCATACCATTTCGCTATCAGCAAAAGATAAAACGGGTATTGAAAACTTAAAGCATAAGCTGATAGAAATTGTAAGAAAAGACCAAGTAAAAAACGATGTTATCATCACCAACCTGCGACATTTCGAAGCATTAAAACACGCAAGCGAATCGCTTCAATTGGTATTAAACGGTATTGATATGCACATAACAGGCGAGCTACTTGCATTTGATATTCGCAAAGCATTATTCCACCTAGGTGAGATAACTGGTGATGTAACAACAGATGACATTTTAGCAAACATATTTAGCAAATTTTGCATAGGAAAGTAAATTAAGGCGTTTTGCGGGCTATCCGCTGCAAGTCATCATTCCGCAGCTTTTCATTGTGGGTTTATAATCACGAACTCCCTTCGGGGCTTTGCAATTCTTCCGAAGCTTCGGAACCCTAACGCGGGTTTGTGGTAAAAAGTAGGTGAAGTTTTAAGTTTGTACATTAGTTAGATACCGCTAATTGTGTAGTTTTTTACTGCTTTACATCTTTTTACCATAACCAATTTTGCTAGCTATGCTATTCCTTTGTTTTGTTATATTCGCCAATTTTTGTATTGCGAGATTTTTTTTAACCTAAATCATGAATTAGAAAAATGTATTTTCGTTAATTTGTGTTTAATCTGCTGATTTTATATTAAGTATTTCCTTTCGTCATGCAATGCATTAGCAATTGGTGAAAGCCCCAAAACAGCTCTAAAGTATTTATTAAACGACCAAATACATATTTTGGCTCATATAACTAAATTTATACCCTGTGTGGTATAATAGCATTGGTTAGTGAAAATTTATACCCTATGTGGTATAAATTGAAATACTTACATATATTTGTACCCTAAAAGGTATAACAATGAAACTAAGTTCATTTGTAAAAGAAAAAAGAAATGCTGCAAATCTAACACAGCCTGAGCTTGCAGAAAAAGCGGGTGTTGGTCTTCGTTTCCTGCGCGAAATGGAGCAAGGTAAGGAATCGCTACGTTTAGATAAAGTAAACCAAGTACTTAAATTATTTGGTTATGAAGTGGGTGCAGTTAAGTCGGAAAACAATTTTTAAACAGCAGGAGTTACTAAAAATGAGAAAAGCAGAAATAAAAGTAAATGATATTACCGCTGGTATTTTAATTCAAAATGAGGAAGGCTATCAATTTATTTATGATAATTCTTATCTAAATAGCGAAAATCCAATGCCTGTGAGTTTAACATTGCCATTACAAACCCGCCCATTTAAATCAAATGTTTTGTTCGCCTTTTTTGATGGACTAATTCCTGAAGGATGGCTATTAGATATTGCCGAAAAAAACTGGAAGCTAAATCCAAGAGACCGCATGGGCTTACTGCTTACTTGCTGCAAAGACTGCATAGGAGCTATTAGTGTTCACCAGTTAAAAGAAAATGAAGCATGAGCAAACGTTGTCTATATTGTTACCAACCTCTTGATAAAAATGAAACGGATTTTCATTCAAGCTGCAGTAAAAAGATATTTGGTGTAAGCATTCCTCCTATTTTACCTTACTCAGAAAACAACATGGAGGAGTTGGCTGCTCAGGTAATTCAAACCCAAACTACTGTTACAGGAGTTCAACCAAAATTATCCTTGCATTTGGCATCGGCAGCGCAACCCAACTTGGCAAAAAGATTTACAATTGTAGGTATGTGGGGTGGGTATATTCTAAAGCCAGCTTCACCACATTATCCAGAATTACCAGAAGTAGAAGACCTAACCATGCACTTGGCAAGCATTGCAAAAATTAAGGTGGTTCCGCATAGTCTTATCAGATTAACATCAGGCAATCTTGCATATATTACAAAGCGAATAGATCGAGTAAAGCAACAAAAACTCCAAATGGAGGACATGTGCCAACTTATAGAACGATTAACTGAAGACAAATACCTCGGATCGCACGAACAAGTTGCAAAGGCAATATTAAAATACTCAGCTAACCCAGGATTGGATGTGGTTAATTTCTTTGAATTGGTTTTGTTTTCATTTCTTACAGGCAATGCAGATATGCATCTGAAAAACTTTTCACTGATACATCAACCTGCCATAGGTCCTGTTTTTTCGCCAGCGTATGATCTGGTAGCCACAGCACTCGTAAACCCAACTGATGATGAAGACCTAGCGCTAACATTGAATGGAAAAAAGAAAAAAATAAATCGAAATGATTTTATATCGGCATTCACAACACTTGGGTTGGATGAAAAGCAACAAGAAAATATTTTTAAGAAGATGGAAAAAGCACTGCCAGGTTGGTTTGAATTTATTGATATAAGTTTTTTAAGTAATGACTTGAAGACAGCATATAAAAACCTCATACAAAATCGTTTTGAAAGGCTGTATCCGACAACTACTAACGAACAACCAACAAAGAACTGATGAACACCAACTCCCTAAAACGCTTTGCCCGTGAAGCCCGTATCAAATTAATCGACCAAGTTGGGCGAAAATTGGAGTTTGTATTAAGCAATACCGATCCTGTCTTTATAGATACCAATGCCACACAAATACAAAGCCTTAAAAACAAGATACAAGCACTGGGCAAAGAACAGGTAATTGATACCGTTGCTTATACTTGGTTAAATAGGTTAATGGCTTTGCGTTTTATAGATGCAAATGGCTATACCACCCCCAAAGTAGTTACATTTGTTGTAGGCAAATCTCCAGAGATATTGCAAAATGCTTTATCAGGGCAAATTGATGAAAACTTAAAGTTAAACCGCCAACGCCTCAATGAATTGCTTTTTACAAAAGCCAATTTTGTTAGTTATGCTATTCCCTTGTTTTGTTATATTCGCCAATATTTGTCAAGACAATATTATTATAATGGCAACACAGTTTGGAGTACGGATAAGGGAGCTAAGAACAAAGCAAAATATGCTGCTGCGGCAGCTTGCTTCTCTGTTAGATGTGGACACTTCTATTATTAGCAAAGTAGAACGTGGCGATAGGCAATTAAAGAAAGAGCAAATTCCATTATTAGCCCAAATACTAAAAGCTGATGTAGAAGAATTGCAAACCCTGTGGCTTGCCGACCAAATATATGCGGTGGTAAAAGATGAAAAATTTGCCAATGAGGCAATGCAGGTAGCAGACAAGAAAATAAATTTAAAAAAACGCAAGAAGTAAGGAACTAAAAGTAAAATGGTAACAAAGAAAAAATACTCATTCTCATTCACAGGTGCTTCTGCTTTATTAGCAGAAACATTAATAGTTGCGGAGGAGTATGTTCGCTTGCAAGATTGGGAAAAGGTTAAGGTTTCTGTGCAGGAGAATAACCTGATGAATAAAACAAAACAGAATACTTCCAAAAGAATGTACCATGAATTAAAAAAGAGATTAGAATTACTTACCAATGAACAATTAAATCTTTTGGTGAATGGCAGCCCAGATGAAAGCAAGGCAATGGTTTTACTTTCTCTTTTAAAAGCTTACGCTTTCTTTAAGGATTTCGTTATTGAGGTAATTAGAGCCAAATATTTATTGTACAATAACATCATAGTTCCCTCAGACTATACAAGTTTTTTCAATACTAAAGCTATCACCCATAATGAACTCAATACCATTACTGAAAAAACAACGAATAAAGTAAAACAAGTATTATTCAAAATGTTAGAGCAGGTAGGGCTTATTAATTCTGCCAAAGATGGAATTATTATAAAACCGTTTTTAAGTGATGATTCAATTAAAGCCATTTTAAATGATGATGCTACATTGCTAGCAGGTTTCTTATGCTCTGATGCTGAAATAAAGACATTAAAAAAAATCCCTGTTCATGGTTAATACAAAAAAAGAAAATATACCACAGCTTTTCGATAAGCTATTTAAAACACTGTCAGGTAGCCGTTTCATCAATCGTGAAGGGTTAGGTGGTAATAAACCAATATTTATTCAGCCTTATGAAATAGCTCAACAAGTTACAGTAGATGAACAAATACAATCTCTTATTAAAAGGCTTAATGCAGCAAATGTTCCTGTATTAGCTATCGATTTATATAATTTATGCCTTGATGTGCTCAAAGCAAAAGGTACGTTACAGAAGGTTCTTGAAAATGAGCAGAATTTACCTAAAAGAGAATTTAAAAGAAATCTTCAAGGGTCATTAAGTGTAAAAGACAATATTATGCCATACATACAAGAAAAAATGAAAGAATCAGAACACCGCATGGTTTTTATCTATGGTATTGATAAAGTATACCAGCAATTATCAATGGTTCCCGTATTGGTGAATATTCAATCTTTACTAAACAATGAACCATTCATCTTTTTTTATCCAGGCTTATATGATAACTATTCATTGAACCTCTTTGGAAGTATCAATGAAGACAATGAATACAGAGCCTTCAACCTAAATAATTATAACTAAGATGCCAACACAACTAAGTATATACAAAAACGACATCACACGAGAAATTGGTGGTGTAATTTATTCAAATGACGATAGGAATTTGATGCAAGAGTTGGAAGAATATGTAATAACCAAGGAGCTACAAAAACCAAGATTGCTACCAGAGTTGTTTGATGCTATTGCAAAGCAAAAAGTGAATAGCAGTGTTTGGATTTCTGGTTATTACGGCTCAGGTAAATCACACTTACTAAAAATGATTGCTTTGGTACTTAACAACAAAGAAATCAACAATAAAAAAAGTGCAGATATTTTTAGTGCAAAAATTGAAGATGATTTTGATTTTCAAGCCAACATTAAAAAGGCATCCAAAATTACCAATAAGGCAATTCTTTTTAATATACAAGGTAAGGCTGATGGTTTTGATAATACCGAAAATTTTTCAGACCGTGTGTTAATGGTATTCTTGAAAGCACTCAATGAAAATTATGGCTACCATCCAATTTTTCCTGAGATAGCTGAGATAGAAAGGCAACTTGACCAAAATGGCTTGTTTGATAAGTTTAAAGATAATTATTACAAACATTGCAATCATCCTTGGGAACTTCACCGAAACGATGTGTCTTGGCATTTGAATGAATTAATTGCTGTGTATGCACAAACGAGAGAAATCAAGCCTGATGAAGCAAGAGACATTATCAATAACCAACGTAGCACCTATAAAATAGATATAGAAACTTTTGCAAAGCTTGTAAACAAGCATTGTGAGTTGGATAAACAACGCATAGTTTTTTGTGCTGATGAGGTAGGCCAGTTTATTGCAGATGATATTAATAAAATGCTAAGCCTGCAAACTATTGCAGAAGAATTGGCAGTAAGAACTAATGGAAACTCTTTTGTAATTGTAACTTCTCAGGATGATATTGATGCAACTATTTCAAGGTTTACACAAGCACAAGCTGATACCTTTTCAAAAATCAAGGCTCGTTTCATGTACCGTGTGCCTTTAACCAGTGCAAACGCAGATGAAGTAATCCAAAAGCGTTTGTTACTAAAAACTGATGAAGGCAATGGGCTACTCGAAAAAATGTATGAAAAGGATAAGAATATTATTTCCGTTCTTTTTCAATTTACAGATGATTCAAAAAAATATAAAGGCTACCAATCATTAGAGCATTTTCAAAATACATTTCCTTTTGTTTCTTATCAATTCGATTTGTTTCAAGATGCTATAAAAGCACTATCTCAGCATGATGCCTTTACAGGCCGTGCCCAATCTACTGGAGAAAGATCATTACTTGAAGTTTGCCACCGTGCAGCCAAAAGTTTAAAAGACAAAGAACTGGATACATTGGTAACATTCCCCATGTTATTTGATGCCATAAGACACGACTTTAGAGCATCAGTATTTAATGACATTACTTCTGCTGAAAGAGGTTTAATATCGCCTTTAGCAGTTGATATTTTGAAAGCCTTGTTCTTGGTAAAATATGTAAAAGGGTTTCACTCAAATATTAAAAACATTACCACCCTTCTATTACCAAAATTTGAAGTTGAAATAGATTCCTTCCAAAAAGAGGTGCAAGAAGCTTTAAACCTTTTAGAAAGCCAAACCTACATTCAACGTACTTCTGCCAACACTTATGAGTACCTTACCAATCAGGAGAAAGATGTAGAAAAGGAAATTAAAAATACCGATATTGATGAAGGAGCAGCAAACAAATTGTTAGCCACTTTCATTTTTGAGGACATCCTTAAAGATTCAAAAGTAAAATTAGATAACATAGGGCAGCCTTATGAGTTTGGCAAAAAGTTAGATGATACTGCACTTACACAAAAAGACTTTTTTGTAAACTTCATTACCCAGTTTAATCTGAATGGTACAAGTGAAGCCAACATTTCATTCTTCTCTATGGGCAGGCAAAATGAGTTAATCATTTTGCTGCAGGAAGACAGTCGTATGCATATTGAATTGCCTTTGATTGTAAAAACCGAAAAATACATTCAAACAACGCAATCACCCTCATTAGAAGTTGCCAAAATTCAGATTCTAAGAGAAAAACAACAATTGAATAATGAACGTAGGAGAACATTGCTTAACCAATTGAAAGAAATGATTGGTGATGCAAAAGTTTTTCTGAATGGTTCTGAACTTTCAAACATTGGTACTCGTGACCCTAAAACAAAAGTGGTT
>JAUCCO010000099.1:0-12982 GCA_034676125.1 Bacteroidia bacterium | reverse complement strand
TAGCATGTTTTCAGCTTGTTGAAAATACAAGAAAAGTGAGCCGGACAAGTCAGGACAGAATATAATATTGCCTACGAGATTAACTACAATAGCCTTTATAAAAGGCTCAATAAATATGATTGGGGTATATTAATGGGTATATCCTATCAACTAAAAAAAGACATAGAACTAGACTTCACTATTCAAAAACACTTTCTTCAAATAGATAATTGGCATCAAAAAGACCTTGTATATAATTTAGTGTTTTTGTCAGGCATCAAATTAAACTTATAAGTTAAGCTCAATATTTTAAAATAAAAAACCTCATGAATAGTTTTTCATGAGGTTTTTTTATTGGTACTAATTTAGTCAAGATACTATTTTACTACACTTCCTGGCTCAATATCCAACTCCGGACCTACGCTATATAGTTTACCAAAATCGTTTCCGGCCATTAATAACATGCCTTGGCTTTCTATACCTCTAATTTTACGAGGAGCTAAATTTGCCACAACTGTTACCAATTTGCCAACCAGCTCTTCGGGTTTATAATACTCGGCAATGCCACTTAAAATGGTGCGTTGTTCAAAACCTAAATCTACTTTAAGTATTAATAATTTATCGGCTTTAGGAACCCTCTCGGCTGATAAAACCTTACCTACACGTAAATCTATTTTATCAAAATCATCATACACAATATCTGCTTTTACCTCTTGTAAGGTTAGGGTTGTATTGTTTTGTTTTAATGATGTTTTGTTATCTTTTTTTATGTTTTGTAATCGGGCTAATTGTTTTTCTATATCAGCATCTTCAACCTGCTTGTATAAAATTTCAGCAGGATTTAGTTGATGATTACTTGGTAAAATAACATCGCTAAATAAATTACTCCAATTTAACTGAGGGGCATTTAACATTGCCTTTAATTTTATTGCTGTGTGTGGCAAAAATGGTTCGGCAGCAATAGCCAGTTTAGCACAAATTTGTAACGCATCAAACATAATAACCTTTACCTGTTCTTCGTCTGTTTTAAATAGTTTCCAAGGTTCGGCATCAGCTAAATATTTGTTACCAGCTCGAGCAGCATTTATAAATTCGTTTTGTGCATCACGTAGTTTTATTGCATCTAAATTTTGACACATGTTTTTTAAACTTTGTGCCACATTATCAAAACATAAAGTTCGGGCTGCGTTTAATTTTTCATCATGTAAAATACCGCTATTACTTGGTACTACACCATTGTAATATTTGTTGCTTAATACCAACACTCGGTTTACAAAATTGCCAAAAATACTTACCAACTCGCTATTAACCCTTGTTTGATAATCTTTCCAAGTAAACTCACTGTCTTTGGTTTCGGGAGCAATGCTGGTAAGTACATATCTTAATTCATCTTGCCTATCAGCAAAATCAATTAAATACTCGTGTAACCACACCGCCCAATTGCGCGAAGTAGAAATTTTATCGCCTTCTAAATTCAAAAACTCGTTGGCAGGAATATTGGTTGGCAAAATAAATTCGCCATGCGTCATTAACATCATTGGAAAAATGATGGCATGAAAAACAATGTTGTCTTTTCCGATAAAATGCACCAAAGCAGTTTCATCATCTTTCCAATATTTTTCCCATTCGGCACTACCCTTAAAATACTCTTTGGTAGCACTTATATAACCAATTGGCGCATCAAACCAAACATATAAAACTTTACCAGTAGCACCATCAATTGGCACAGGAACTCCCCAATCTAAATCGCGGGTCATGGCACGTGGATGAAGACCTTCTGTTAACCAACTTTGGCATTGTCCTTTGATGTTGCTTTTCCAATTATCAAATCGTTTAATATAGGTTTGAAACTGTTCGCTTTGCTGAATATCGTCCATTGGCAAAAACCAATTTTTGGTTTCTTTTAAAACAGGAGCAGCCCCACTTAATGCCGATTTTGGATTAATTAAATCGGTAGGATTAAGGCTGGTTCCACATTTTTCGCATTGGTCGCCATAGGCATTGGTATTACCACATCTTGGGCAAGTTCCGGTAATGTATCTATCGGCTAAAAACTGTTTGGTTTCTTCATCATAATACTGTTGGGTAACTTCTTCTTTAAAAACACCTTTTTGGTATAAATTCTTAAAAAAATCTTGTGCAGTTTCGCTATGGGTTTTAGATGAAGTTCGACCGTAGTATGTAAAATCAATACCAAAATCTTTAAAAGCATTTTTCATTATCCCATCATATTTATCAACTACTTGCTGAGGGGTAATGCCTTCTTTTTTGGCTTTAATGGTAATGGGCACACCATGCTCATCGCTACCACAAATAAATACAACATCTTTTCCTTGTGCCTTTAAATAGCGCACATAAATATCGGCAGGTAAATAACAGCCAGCCAAGTGGCCTATATGCACAGGGCCATTAGCATAAGGCAATGCTGCTGTAACTAAATAACGTTTGGGTTCTTTGCTCATAAAAATGGGTAGCAAATTACACCAAAATAGCCAAAGTATAAAATGCTACTTACTATTGTGGCTCTTTAGGTTTTATTTCGGGGTTAGCGAATCCTTTACGGGTCATATCACCCCAAGCTTTTTTGCCTTGCATAATATCTAAGTTACCTTTTAATCCCCACCAAACAGTGCGTGGATGATAAATAAGCGGCTCGAGCATGGCTGTGCCAATTAGTTTTAAAATATCGGTGTGCTTACTGTATTGCCTGTAACTAAACTCTTCGTATACCAATGATAAAACCGAAATGGTAATTGCAAAAAAGTAAACCGTTGCAAAAAGTATTAAAAAGAAATGCCAATTACTGTAACCTAAAAATATCAATACAAAAAAATAAATGAGTCCTAGAAATTCTATAATTGGAGCCATCCACTCAAAAAACAACCAAAAAGGATAGCTTAACATGCCTAACAAACCATATTTAGGGTTAAAAAATAATTTCTTATGCATTAAAAGTGTTTCGATGGTACCACGCATCCAACGGTTACGTTGCCTACCCAAAATTTTATAATCATCTGGAGCTTCTGTCCAACATAACGGGTCTGGAATGTATACCACTTTGTACGATCTTTTATTATCAGCCATGTAGCGCCTCATACGCACCACTAATTCCATATCCTCTCCTACTGTATCGTGGTTATAACCACCACAAGCAATTACTACTTTCTTATCAAAAAACCCAAGTGCGCCACTAATTAAAAGTAGGCCATTTAGTTTGCTCCAAGCCATTCGCCCAAGTAAAAAAGCACGCAAATATTCAATAACCTGAAACCTAGGAATCAATCCTTTTGGCACTCTTGCTGTCATTAACATTCCGTCTTCTATATCGCACGAGTTTGCAATTCTAATGACACCACCAGTTGCTATCACATGCTCTTTTTCTTCCATAAATGGCTTTACCATTTTTAGTACTGCATCTTGCTCTAAAATACAATCCACATCTATACAAGTAATCAAATCAAATTGCGAAATATTAATACCTGCATTAAGCGCATCAGCTTTCCCACCATTATCTTTATCAACTATTACTAACTTGCGGTATGCTTTATTGGTTGATTTGTAAACTCCTTTTATGCTTTTGGATTTAATTTGTTCATTAACAAAAAAGTCTACTTTTTGCAAGCTATATGCATCAATCATACTTTGAAGGGTATTATCCTTACTTCCATCATTAACAATAATTACTTCAAAATTATTATAGTGTATACTTAATAATGAGCGTATGTTTTCTGCAATAGTTTTCTCTTCATTATAGGCTGGTGCTATTATCGAAACCGAAGGTGCATAAGGAGAAGTTAGGATTACATTATAATCAATAAATACATTTTTACGCATATACACAGCCAATGCCCTAGCACTTAATATTGCTAAAATAACATAAGCAGAACTTACTGATATTGCATAGAAGAATATAGCAGTATTTAAAAATTCGATTGTTTGGTGCAGCATAGTTTAAATCCTTTCGTCAAGTAAATGTTTGCAAATACTTCCCACTCCAAAAAGTATAGAATTGGTTTCGGCCTTAAGCACATTAATGCCCTCATCGCCCAAGAATAAAAGTGCTTTACCTGCTTCCATAGCAATACTTATATCATTTTGCACTAACTGTTGTTGTAAAAAAGGAACCACTTCAGATGTGCCACACTTGCCCAAGGCTGTTAATATTTTTAGTTTTACTTCGTTGGTGGCATCTCGGTAAACACTTATTAAATTTAGTTGTGCATCTGTGGCAGAAAATTCTCCCAAAACATATGCAGCTTCGCCTACAATAACCTGTGTTTTATGTTGAAGTAAACCAATTAAATCTTGAATACTTTCAAACTGATCGTACTGTAAAGTCATTTTAATACTAAACTGCACAATACTATCATTTGATGAGTTAAACCAACGGCTAAAGTTTGGTAATTTTTCACGACTAATTTTATCAATCATACGCGAAAGATTAACTTGATGCCACTCTGTTAAATAGTTTTTATCTTTATCTAAAAATGAAAATGGATCTACTTCTTCCATTGTTAAGATTGCAACTTGTGCTTCTAGTCGAAGTATGTGGTTTTCGTGAAAAGTTTTTCTTTTAATTTTTTTCTTGGCTTGTACAATATTTAACTCTGCAAGCTCTTTTATTGCATTGGCTTGCGTGCCCCAATCTGGAGAGTTCAACTCTCGAATAGCCTCCTTCTGAAGCTTTAAATCTAGGTATAAATTTTTAAGCACATCTGCCGATGTACCCGAAAAATTTTTATACATAAGTACAATTAATTCTCGGAGGTATTTTTTATTGATACGCTTTTTTAAGTACCTTTTTTTAAAATGGTTTATAACACGTTTTTTAGATAGAATCCACTCTTGGTCTTCCATCTCCTCTTCGGTATTAAATATAATACCTGTTAACAAAAGCTCGTATTTTTCTTTGATGTTTTTCTCGTAAGCGTCATCATATTTATGCTTTGACCTAGCAACCATAAGTGTAACAAAAAACCCAAAGAATAATAGCACAAAAAGCACTAATAATACAATGCATACCTTTATTAAAAATTCAGTAGCATGGTATTCTCTTGTTATGATATGTACAATACGATCCCAATATTTACTCTGAGCATATAAATTAGTGCTTAAGAATAAAAATATGGGTAGAATTAAAAAATATATTAGTTTGCTTTTTTTCACTTATTTAATAGTCTTTTTACACGAACCGAAAGTTCGTTAGGGCTAAATGGTTTTGTCATATAATCATCGGCACCTAAATTAAAAGCATCAAGCACTACTTGCTCAAGACCAATATTAGACAACACAATAATTGGGGTTTCTTTACTTACAGATTTTAGTTTACTAACTACCTCTAATCCGTTATTAAAAGGCAGCATTAAATCAGTTAATACCAAGTCGTATTTGTTTTTTTCAATCGCTTCAATTCCTTCCCGTCCGTTGGCACAGGGCGTAACTTGATAACCGTCTTTTTTAAGTCGGAACTCGAGCGATTTTCTTACCAAATCTTCGTCTTCTATAACTAGTACCTTAATCATTAATTAGTTGTTTAATAGTTGTAACGCTGTATTTACCTCAATTAACACTTGGTTATAGATAGGAATAATTTTGTTAAAACTATTTTCAATCTCATCTATATCTGCATTTATTCTTGCAAGTTCTTCAATTTCGATACAAATTTTAGCTAAATCAATTGCACCAATAATTTGAAAAGAAGACTGAAGTTTATGCGAAGAAAAACGAATTTCTTCTTTGTTTTTATTATCCATAGCAGCTGATAAATCTGCTAGATACTCTGGCAACATGCCCTTCCAATCTATCAGCATACCTATTACAAAGTCGTTATCACCAGATGACATCTCGTTTAAATAAGCCATGTTTATATACTTATATTTGTTCATTTTGGTGCATTTTAGAATCTAAATTTATAACTAAAGCCAGCACTAAAAGTAGGGTAAAACTCGCTCGAGCTACCAATTTTTAACTCTTGATGTCTATAATCAAAATCAATTAAAAATAAGTGTCGGAAGGTAAACGTTTTTGCATAAGCAACTCCTATGCGATATGCTTTAAGGTAATAAATACTTGTTTGTTCTACTGGTACACCTAAACCAGAGCCTGTTAAGAAAATACGTTGATCAGGAGAAAATCCTGCACCAGCAGTTACACCAAAATAATTATCTGCATCAGTTGTATATTTTCTAACATTTAAAAGTGCCGATTGCGACACACGCTTTGAAACATCATCTGGAGTTATAAACGGACGAAATATAAAGGCATAATTACCCCAATATTTAGTAAGCGAGCCAGTAAAAATATACACCAAACTATTGTCACCAAAATCCATATACCTGCCACCCACAGAGGCTTCCATACTCCATGGTAGTTTGTGATATAGCTCTAAACCTATCCTGTGTTTGGGAAAAACATCGTAAATAGAAAAACCATAATTTAAATACAAATAGGCCTTTTTTGTTAATGTTGGGTACATATCAATCTCGGGCTGAAAACCAGTTGAGTTACCTCTAATGTTATAATTTACCTTAAAGATAATGGTATTTTTTGGTGCCCGTTTACCAAATTGAACATAGTAATTATGCAATTGTCTATCTAATCCGGTTATGTAATCTATATTAACGCCAAAACCTATTGTACTTTTTGCACTTGCTTCGTAAATTTTATCATACCAAACTTTACATTCGGTACATACTGTGTCTATTTTTTTAATTCGCTCTAATTCGTTTTTGGCCTCTTCATATTTAGCCAAATCTACTAATGCTCTTACCCGTTTAAACTTTAATTCTAAGTTAGTGGGTACATAATAAATACCACTATCGGCTGCTAATAATGATGCTTGAGATTTATCATCCCAAAACTCTAAATCAGTAAGTGCACTCCATCCATCAGCACTTGTTTTATCGGTACTTAGCACTGTGTTAAATTCTTCTCTTGCTAATTTCCTTTTCCCATCCCAAGTATAGGTTCTGCCTTTTAAAATTCTAACATCGCTGTAACCTGGGCTAAGTTTTAAAATAGTATCACAAAGAGCCCTTGCTTTATCTCGCTGACCATTAAAAGCATAGTTGCGTGCCACAGCAAACAGCGAATCTACTTGCGCTGTAACCGGTATGGAAAACAATAGTATGAGTATACTTAATATGCTTTTATTTTTAATCATTATTTACTTATACTTTTTCTGTGTTCTTTAATTTTTTCTAATTCATCAGCAAATTCATCTTTACTAAATATACCTATAGCTTTATAGTAATAACTTCTTGCTGCTTCATTATTATTTCGCATTAATTCTAGGTTAATTAATGCAATATACGGATCCTTAAATTTATAATTTAATGCAATCGCTTTTTCTAAATTAGTTTTAGCCCAAGCCAAGTTATTTTCTTTGATGTGTTGCATGCCAAGATTATAAAATGCCAGTGAACTTGCAGGGTCGTTTCTTACTTCGGCTTGTGCCTCTTCTAGCTGAGTAGATTTGCGCGTTTGTACTGGTTTAGCTGTTGTTTTATCTGCTACCTTTGGCGTTTGGGTAACATTGTTTTTTGCAACTGCATTACTTTGGGTTGATTCTTTTTTAGTTGGCGGTGCATTTACCGTTTTAGCTGGAGTTGGCGTTATTTCCGGAGCCTTATTTTTTTGAAGCGCTACTATACCTGTATCTGGCCCAAAGGTTGGTGCAACTGTAGTAAAATGCACATTATACAACTTATCTGATAGGCAAACATACTCGCTAATTTGCTTAAACTGATTCATGTATTCTTCAACTTTTTTAGTTTGGTCTACATCACGGTTTTGGGTTTGAATTAAGTTATCACTTAAATCTTGCAAAGCACCATCAGTTATAAAATATTTACCGAAAACATAATCACTAATTTGCCCTTTGTTACGCATAATAGCCAAGTGCTTATTACTGCTAAAGTTGGTATTAAAAGTTAGGCCTTTACCTAACCAATGTACGCTATCAGGAAAATTTAAATTGTATTCTTTTTGCAAATAAGTAGTAAAGGTTGAAGGCAAATCTGCATGAGAACAAATTGACTTAAATATTTTATGCGTATTAAGCATTGGCGAGTAAATAAACAATGGTACGTGGTATCGGTCAATTTCGTTTTTATGGTTGATAGGAATCATCCTATGATCGCCAGTAATTACAAATATGGTATTGTTATAGTCGGGTCTTTTTTTATACTCTTCAATCAATAATCTAATTGCATCATCGGCATACATTAAGGTTTTAAACGCACCTTTATTGGATACAATTTGTGGGTTATTGCCTTGCGAACTTACAAATGCATTGTATTGATTTTCGTATTCTTCGGGATTGTTTAATTTAAATGGTTCGTGCGTGGTAACTGTTAAATACACACTAAAAAATGGACCCTTTTTAGGTAAAAAATCCATACTTTGTTTATACAAAGCCTTGTCTGGATAACCCCAACTAAACCCTCCATCATTACTAGGTATTTTTTGATAAGCACTGGTAAATTTAGATTCATCCATAATGGTATCAATACCTTGGTATTCTAAAAACTTTCTCTGCCCATCAAATTTCGCATCACCCCCATAATAAAAGCCTGTTTGATATCCATTTTGTTTTAATAGCTGAATTAAAGAAGTGTGATTAGGATATTTTTCGAGCTCCATAAATCCTGCTTTACCAAATGGTAACGAGCCTAACACCGCTGGTAAAACACCAAATGTACGTCCGGCTGTACTTAAAAAGTTACTCCAAAATAAACTTTGTTCACTTAACGAATCTAGGTAAGGCATACAACCTTTGTAATCTGCATTTGGACCAAGAAAAGTTTTTCCTAAACCTTCAACCAAAACAAAAACAATATTTGGTGGTGTATTAGAAGTTTTTTGTAAGAATGGTCCCAACTCGTCTTTTAAATCTTGTTTATACTGCAATGGATATGCACCTGCACTGGCAAGCAGCTCTTGTTGCATATAGGGCGAGTTTAACTCATTGCCCTTCATAAACTCACGGGTTTTATCTAAAAAATAAGCCCCTTTATTTATCACTAACGATTTTGCATTTACATCCTTTAACTCTATTAACTGCACATTGGCATTTAATATGGTAATTAAGGCATATACTGCTACTATACTTGATGATATGGTGAATGAGAATGTATGCTGTTGAAACCAATAATGGAAACGCATTGCGCCTCCAATAAATAATGGAAAAATAATTATTTGCCACCAACTTAAGCTGGCAGATGCTTTAACAGTTAATTGAATATCATGTAAGGTATAGTTCCATAAATCTGCTCCTAATAACATGTTTGAGATGAGGTAATATTGCATCAAACCAACTAAAATTAGTATGGTTAAAACCAATGCAAAACCCATACTCATGCGGGCTAAAAAATCGCTAACCCAATAAATTAATATATATACTGGAAATACGAGTAGCGCAACTTTTGATATAAATGAAATATCGTTTAAAAATGCAATACTAAATATAGAAATACTTAAGGCTGTTTTACCTGAACTTGCAGATACAAATATTTCAGCAAAATGAAGTACCAATGCTATTACATGCAAGAAAAGCATACTAGAAACAAATCTACGTATAGCAAATCCTGACTTTTCTTTTAGCATTTGTAACTGCATAGTTATCTATAGAAGGGGATTATAGGGTGATGAACAATTTATTTTCCGGCATTACTTCCAGCTATATAGCCAGTAGTCCAAGCTGCTTGAAAATTAAATCCACCTGTAATACCATCAATATCTAAAACCTCGCCAGCAAAATGTAATCCTTTTAGCTTTTTGCTTTCCATGTTTTTTAACTGAACATCATCAAGCGAAACACCTCCACAAGTTACAAACTCATCTTTAAAGGTGGTTTTCCCTCTTACTTCGTATTTATCATATAATAAAACATCTACCAAATTATTTACATCTGCTTTAGAGATATCAGCCCAATTTTTATCGGCATTAACATTGGTTTTATGAAATAAATAATCTTGTAATCGCCTACTTAATTCGTGATAAGGGAATAAATTACGTAAATGTTTAGTAGGGTTAGCTGCTTTTAAATTCATCAATTCATTTCTTACAGCATCTTCTTTTTTATCGTTTAACCAACTAATATGAACATCAAAATTGTATTCAAGATCGGCCAACTCACGCGCTGAATATGCTGAAAGTTTTAGTACCGCAGGACCACTAAATCCCCAATGTGTAATTAAAACTGGGCCGCTAAACTCACGCTTGGCCTCTGGAATTTTTACTTTAGCCATCTCAACACTAATACCCATTAACTCGGTAATAGGATTGTTGGGCACATTAAATGTAAACAGTGATGGAACAGGTGTTTCGATAGTGTGACCTAAATCTTTTAACCAATTAAACCCTTCAGGTTTTGGATAACCGCCAGTGGTTACAATTACTTTATCGGCATTAATTGGTGTGGTATTGGTGTTTAATAAAAATCCACCATGTATTTGGGTTTGAATTGATTTTACCTCTGTATTTAGAACAATGCTAATGTTTAATTTTTTAGCTTCATTTAGCAAGCAGTTTGCAATCGTTTCACTATTATCAGTAGTAGGAAACATTCTTCCATCCGATTCAGTTTTTAGTTTAACCCCTCTTTTTAAAAACCATTCTACGGTATCCTTTGTGCTAAATCTAGCAAAAGCACTTTTAAGTGGTCTTTCGCCACGAGGGTAATTGGGTGTTAACCTGTTATTTTCAAAACATGCATGGGTAACATTACATCTTCCACCACCCGAAACAAGCACTTTGGTAAGTAGCTTTCCGGATTTCTCATAAATGGTTACTTCGTTCTTTTTATTGGCTAACGCTGCATGTATGGCTGAGAAAAAACCTGCTGCGCCACCTCCTATTACTGCTATTTTCACGGGTGCGAAGGTAACCTTTTATTTAAAACCTTAAAAGCTAAAGTTTTAATGTAGTGGTTTTATTATTTTAATTGAGGTGAATGGCTGCTTGGCTCGCGTTGTAACAAGGCTGATAAGTATTTAAGTGGTGGTATTTTCCTTTTTATTAGTGGCAGTTTAAATAATAGGTTATTATGATATTGCCTTCCAAACATTTCAATAAAGGCATATTTATACCAACTACATAATTAATCTAACTCCATTTAGCTGCTCAATTTTATACGTAAACCTATCTCCAGGCGAGCTAATAAACATAAAGTTAGTAGGTACACGCCAGTTTTTAGATAATTGATTAATAAGTTCTGGTTTAAATTCGCCTATTATTTGTTCAAAATCAATATCAATTTCGGGATATGCCCTATCTAATACATCCAAATCACTTAAAAATGATTCGCTAATTGCCGCGTCTTCTTTTACAATCGTAACTATTTTAAGTTTTCGGGTAATCTCATTAGCCTCTACATATTGTATGGCTTTATTTAATTGCGATATATCATCCCCTTTTGAAAAGTAAACAAATTGTTGCCTAGTAAGTGTATGCAATTTAAAAGTTATATGCTTCTCCATTTTTTTCATTCTACTTTCTATGGTACCAATTACATCTTTAAAAACAATTAAAAATTGCTGTAAAACTTGTTTTCTACCAAGCAATAAATAAACAAGGATAATGCTTGGAATAAAGTACTGTAAAAACACAATTAAAAACTCGGGGTGCATAATGATATTGCCATAGACAGCAGATGTAGTGGCCAGCATAGCTATAACTATAAATATGGGTTTGGCTCGCTCTGGTCGAGGTAATTTGGCACGTTTTATTTTTAATAAAATATTTCCATAACCAAAGTAAGTCATTACCAATAAAAATGATATGGTATATAAACCCGCTAACGAACCTAACTCGCCAGCAGTTATTAAAAGTGCAGAAATACACAGTACAAAAAATAATATTATGATGCGAGGACTGCCTCCATTTTTATTTTCCTTTAAAAAAAACTGTGGTAAAATTCTATCCAAAGTCATCCGTTTCATTAAACCCGAAACACCAATAAACGAAGTTAAAACAGCCCCACTTAATACCATTACTGCATCAACAGAAACCAATGTACCTAACCAATTACCAGCAGTTTGATTGCCCAAATGGGATAACAATGACTCTTGATTATTAGCAACATTGCCAATAGGTATAACAGCTATAATTGCCAATGCAATAATTGGGTTAAAAATAGAAACAGCCAACCACATGTTTCGAAGTGTTTTAGGAAAAACTCCTTTTTCTTGCTCTTCAACAAAATTTGCCGAACTCTCAAATCCTGATATACCCAACATAGCAGCACTAAATCCAAAAAACAATGCGGTTAATAAACTGCCTTTTACAGGTAATTTAAAATTAGCAATAAAAACTGCCAAATCGTGTGTTATTAAAAACCATGCTACTGTAGTTAGCAATAACACTAAGGTAATCATATGAAATATAAATATAAAAACCGCAACGTTTGACGACTCTTTAATGCCAAGCATATTTAGCAACATAAAGAAAACCAACAAACCAACTGTACACCAAATTACATTAATTGCAGGTAATATATGGTGCAGATAATGCATGGCTTCGCTTGACGAAATAACTGCTGTGGCCATGTATGATAAAATGGTTAATACTGCTGCAATTGATGCACTATTTTTTGATGTGGTGTTTAACAATATATTATAAGCTCCACCATTTAATGGCAATGCACCCACTGCTTCGCTGTATATTTTCCTGTAAAAATATAACACCAACGAAACGATTAATAAAGATACCCAAGCATATTGGCCAGCATATAAAATTGCCAATGCAGATACATATAAACAAGAAGAAGTAATATCGTTTCCACAAATTGCAGTTGCTGCTAATTCGCCTAATTTTTTTCCAGTTTTCATCTCTGATCTTTTTTAATGTGTAAATCTCTTTGCGGATATGGAATAACAATATTATGAGCTCTAAAAGCTTTTAAAATAGAAAACCTAATGTTACTTTTTAGTTGTTCTATTGCAAAAATATCATCACTCCAAAATAAAACTTGAAAAATAATTGCACTATCTGCAAACTCGGT
>JAUCCO010000098.1:0-13145 GCA_034676125.1 Bacteroidia bacterium | reverse complement strand
TAATTCCAAGCAACTTCAGGATTTAATTTTTCACGCACTATAACTGTTCTGCTGCTGGCCATTGTTGCTGCATTCTCAATAAATGGATTTGCAACACGCATTCCTCGTCCACCACTTATTCTAAATACGGTATATTTAAAAATATTGTATTTAATGTGCAATCTAGGGTTTATCAATAATCCATACAGGTTATGATAATCGGTTCTAACACCAAATAATATGTTTGTTTTACCTTGAATATCGTAGTTTACTTCACCAAAAGCTCCGGGTACAATTTCGGTTCTTTTAAAGTTAGAGTCGTTATAGGTTTCATTAAAATCATCATACAAAATATTTGCACCTGCTTTAAATTTATAATCGCTACTACCAATTATACTTTGGTATATAAAGTTTAAGTAACTGGTTTTTTCTATGCCTTTATAAGTCTTAAAGCCGTAGTAAGAATCGTGCTCATAAATTCTGCTCGAGCCCATTATTTTAATAGACTTGTAGGGTTGATTTGCAAATGCAATTCCTAGTTTACCAAACCCTTCCAATTGTTTGGTATTTATGCTTACTCCATAAATAGTTTTACTATCGTTTTGAGCTTTATTATCAAAATTTGTTTGGCCGCCCAATCTATTATCCAATAATGCATGTACACCAAAAGTGGCTAAAATACTTCCGGGTTTATCATACCTCCATCTGTTTAAAATATTGTATTGGTAACCTACAGGAATATCTAAAAATCCATCTTTATTATAATCGTTTTTTATTGATGTGCTGTTGGCATGGGTAAGTAGCAAAGTGCTCCATTTGTCGTTAAATTTATGTTTAGCATGCACGTTTGCTTCAAGCCTTCCAGCATCTCCAGCAAATAAATTCACAAAAAAACGATCTGATTTTTCGGGCTTATCAAGTTCAATATTTATATGCCCACTCATGCTTTCATAGCCATTTTCTACACTGCCCACACCCTTGGTAATTTCAATGGCATCAACCCAAGTACCAGGAATATGCGAAAAGCCATAGTTGGTGTTTAAACCCCTAATGCCCGGCAACATTTCTTTGGTAATTTGTGCGTAAGCGCCATCCAGGCCAAGTACTTTAATTTGTTTACTGCCACTTATGGCATCACTATAACTTACATCAACTGTGGCATTGGTTTCAAAACTTTCGCTTAGGTTACAACATGCTGCTTTAACTAACTCTGCTTTTCCAAGCGTGGTTTTGTTAAATGGGTCAATCATGTTAAAAGATACTGCTGCTCTTTTTTCTGTAACAACAGCTTCATCTAAAGTGCTAATAGAAGCAAGTCGAATCACAATTTCTTTATCTGAAGCAAGGTTTAGTAACGTATCGGTTTTGTAACCAATATAACTAATAACTAATGTGTCGGGTAACCTGGGTGGAAGTGCAATTTCAAATACACCTTTTGTATCTGTGGTAGTGCCTTTATTTGCTGTAAGCCAATATACGCTGGCTCCTATAAGTGCCGAATTATCCTTTTTATCTATTACTACACCTTTAATTTGCGCAAAGGTTTGGGTTGATAAAAATATAGATAATACTATTGCACATAATTTAATTTTCATGTGTTTTAATTTAAATTTTAATTAATAAATGACTTACGTACACATTGATTTTTGTGCACGCGAAATATCAAATAATAACTAAACTATTAAATTAAATAAACTTGGATAAAACTTAGGTAAGGCTGCTTTTTGAGGTGGAGCAGGGGAGGTAAAGCAAGGTTGCTTGCACTAGTGTTTAATGTGTTTACACAAACAACCGTTTTTACTCCGTTAGTATTAAATATGGTTTGTAAATAATGCCCGGTACTGTTTTTTACTTTCTGGGTAACCGTTTGAGCGCTTAGTTTTTGTAAGGTATGCGAATAATCGCAGCAAGAATGTTTGTCTTTTACCTGATTAGTTTTAGCAACGGGTTTACAACAATCATCTGTTTGAGGTAAGGCATGAAGATCACAATCATCTTCTACATTCATTACTGATACATGGGTAATTCCTTGTTCGGCTGCACACACCATTTTATATATAGTTACACCTGTATAACCAAGCACAATGCTAATGGCCAATACAAACGAAATAGATATGTGTAGTAATTTTTTCAAATTGTTTTTTATTGCAATCAGTTTACAAAAGTCTGCCAAAAATAGCACAAACCTTTATATCATCCTACTTAAGGTTTACATAATTTTAGTAAAATCGATTAAAACCAATGGCTGCACGCACTTCACTAAGTGTTTTTGAAGCACTTTCGCGCGCTTTTTCGGCACCAAGCTTAGCCACTTTAGCCAAATATGCATCGTTGGCTTTAATATCAGCTATCTTTTCGCGTATGGGCGTTAAGTAAGTAATAATGTCTTCGGCAATTTGTTTTTTTAAATCGCCATAACGTATGTTGCAATTTGCATAAGCATCTGTAAAATGTGTTAATGTATCTGTGCTAGAAACAACATGCATTAAATCAAACAAGTTTTGTACAGGTTGGGTAGGAGGAGTGTTGTGTTCAGTTGGTCCAGTATCGGTAACAGCTTTGCTCATTTTTTTGCGAATTAGCTCTGGCGAATCAACCAAGTTAATTACATTATTATCGCCATCACTTTTACTCATTTTGCCACCACCTTGCAAGCCAGGAATTTTAACTAACTCGTTGCCATAATTAAATGCTTGTGGCTCTGGGAAAATCTCTGCGTTGTACATGCGGTTAAAACGATTACCAAATGTGCGCGCCATTTCTAAATGTTGCTCTTGGTCTTTACCTACAGGTACTTTTACCGCTTTATGTATAATAATATCAGCAGCCATTAAAACAGGGTAAGTAAGTAATCCGGCATTAATATTATCTGGGTGGGCACGTACTTTTTCTTTAAACGAACTAACCCTTTCTAACTCTCCTTTATAAGCATGCATATTTAAAAGCATGTACAATTCTGGTATCTCGGGTAAGTCGCTTTGTATATATAATGCACAAACTTCTGGATCTATACCACAAGCTAAATACTCAGCCAAAACTTGTTTCACATTATTGTGTAAATCGGCTGGGTTTGGGTGTGTGGTTAACGAATGGTAATCGGCTATAAAAAAATAACTATTAAACTCGTGCTGCATTTTTAAAAAATTGCGCACTGCTCCAAAATAATTTCCTAAATGTAAAGTTCCAGTTGGGCGAATTCCGCTTACTACAATTTCTTTCGTCATCTCTTTTTAATTATCCTTTTTGTCCAGCTAATAAATACATTACCGCCATGCGTGTTGCTACACCATTTTCTACCTGGTCTAAAATTATGCTGTGGTTGCTATCTGCTACATCGCTGGTAATTTCTACACCACGGTTAATTGGTCCTGGGTGCATTATTACAATCTCTTTATTTAGTTTGCTTAACCTTTCCTTATCTAATCCGTAAAGCATGCTGTACTCTCTTAAACTCGGAAAATACTTTATGTCTTGTCGTTCTAATTGTATGCGTAGCATGTTGGCCACATCACACCAGTATCATGCTCTACTTTTACTCCCAATGATTCAATGTGTTTTGGTATAAGTGTTGTTGGTCCGCAAACCATCACTTCGGCACCAAGTTTTTGCAAGCAATAGATGTTTGATAAAGCCACACGAGAGTGCGTAATATCACCCACAATTACTACTTTTTTTCCTGCTACATCTCCAAGTTTTTCTCTAATAGAGTATGCATCTAACAATGCTTGTGTTGGATGTTCGTGTGTGCCATCACCTGCATTTATAATTTGTGCTTTAACATGTTTTGCTAAAAACTGACAAGCACCTGGGGCAGGGTGGCGCATTACCACCATATCCACCTTCATCGCTAAAATATTATTTACCGTATCAATTAATGTTTCGCCTTTTGAAACAGATGAAGATGATGCTGAAAAATTAACAATATCTGCACTTAAACGTTTTTGGGCCAACTCAAACGAAATACGTGTGCGGGTAGAGTTTTCGAAAAATATATTTGCAACCGTAACATCGCGTAAAGATGGTACTTTTTTAATTGGGCGGTTAATAATGGCTTTAAAATTATCGGCTGTTTCAAATACCAATTCAATATCGTCACGGGTAATATCTTTTATGCCCAATAAATGTGGTTGACTATATTTTTTGCTCATTGCGTTGCGTATTTTTATTGTATTAATTGGTACTGTTTGTTAAAATATGAACCAAATCGTTTTTAGCGTTTTCTTTCCATTCTACTTTCACTTTATCATTAGCCCTGGTATCAACCGAAATGCCTGTGTAATCTGGCTGAATAGGCAAATGACGACTAAATCTTCTATCAACCAAAACCAATAATTCAACTTTTTCTGGTCGGCCAAAATCTGTTAATGCTTCTAATGCACTTCTAATTGTTCTACCCGTATAAAGTACATCATCAATTATCACTATGCTTTTACCTTCTACGGTAAAGTCAATTTTCATTTCGCTAGGTATAATGGGCGTCTCATTTCTCCTAAAATCATCACGATAAAAAGCAATATCTAACTCGCCATACAACACCTTTGTGCCATTTAATATTTCTAAAATACGTTGGTGTATTCTGCGCGATAAATAAATTCCACGAGGTTGTAGGCCAACAATAGCGGTATTTGAAAAATCTCCATGTTTTTCAATTAATTCAAAACACAACCTATCAATGGTAATGTCAAATTGTTTTTTTTCGAGGATTATTTTTGAACTCACTTAGTTGATTGTTCTTTTAAGTTAATGTATTCAATTGTTTTTCCATCTTTTGTGATGGCAATAGTTGGGTCAGATGACTGTCTAATTTTATCTAAAGCATTTTTAACAGCAAGTTTAATCCCTTGTGTTAATTTTTGAAACAACTCTTTATCTTTGTTCGACATAATCTAAAATCAATTGATAGGTTTTGTTATCGTATATCTAACTCATTTTTTGTTCCAAAACATATTGCTTTTGGTTCATCAGTTCAGTTATCATATATACTCTAATTAGTGCACAAATGTATGAAATGATTTAATAGATTGCTTATTCCTCTTTTGTATCTGCGTTCAATGATAGATTCTGGAATAGAATGACCACCTAATTCTACTCGTTATTTGGTTGTCAAACTTCAAAATCTGATTGTGTTATTTTGTTTCAGATAAGGCCAAAATGTAATCAAATTCATGCTGTTTTACAGCACCTACGCTTAATCTACTTAACCTTACTAAATCCATTTGTTCTAAGTTTTTATCGGCTTTAATTTGTTCGAGTGAAATAGGCTTTTTTAGCTTTTTAAAGGGCTTTAATTCCACCACACTCCAATCGCCTTCTTTTGCGGTAGGGTCGGGGTAAAACTCTTTGGCAACGGTTGCAATGCCAACAATTTCTTTGCCTTCGTTGCTGTGGTACCATAATACTAAGTCGCCCTTTTTCATTGCACGCATATTATTACGCGCTAAGTAATTGCGCACACCATCCCAAACCGTTTTTTTGTCGGTTACAAATTGGTCCCAACTGTATTTATATGGTTCTGATTTTACTAGCCAATAGTTCATAGTTCAAACTTAGTTAATACCTAGGTTAACACAAAATTGTAGTGCGAGTAATTTAGTAATGTTTTAAGTACAAATAGTTTTGGGTTGATATACAGTGTGAAAAAGCGTTAAAAACGGACAAAAGATGGGCATGGTTGTACTGTTAATATTAACCATAACAAATGATAGATGTTGTAATAACTATATTGAATTGTAGACTAATTGCTTAAAAAAAGCACAAAAAAAAAGCCCAACACATGGTTGAGATTTTTTAAAAATAATATTTAGCTAATTAGTCTTTTTTCTCTAATTGTGCTTTTAATGCAGCTAAACCTTCTACGTCAGCAAATGTTGATTTCTCGTTGCCATCGTTTACTTTTTTAGCAGCCTTAGTTACTTTTTCTTTATCGTCTGTACGTTTTTTCTCGTCTACTTTTTTCTCTTCGATAGCATCAGCTTTCCAAAGTGCAGTATGCGAAACAACAATACGTTTGTTCTCTTTGTTAAACTCAGTTACTTTAAACTCTACAACTTCATCTTCTTTTGCAGTTGTTTTGTCTTCGCGTTGTAATTGCTTAATAGGAGCATAACCTTCTACACCGTAAGGTAAAGCGATTGTTGCACTCTTATCTTCAATTTTTAACACAGTACCTTCGTGAACAGAACCTAAAGTAAAGATAGTTTCGAAAGTATCCCAAGGATTTTCGTCAAGTTGCTTATGACCTAGGCTTAATCTGCGGTTTTCTAAATCAACCTCAAGTACCATAACGTCTAATTCTTGATCTTTCTTAACAAATTCAGCAGGATGTTTGATTTTCTTGGTCCAGCTTAAATCACTTACGTGAACTAAACCATCAACACCTTCTTCAAGTTCAACAAATAAACCGTAGTTAGTCATGTTACGAACTACACCTTTATGGCGTGAACCAACAGGATATCTTTCGTTAATGTTAACCCAAGGATCTGATTTTAATTGTTTGATACCAAGCGACATTTTACGCTCTTCTTTTTCAAGCGTTAAAATAACTGCTTCTACTTCGTCACCCAATTTCATAAAGTCTTGTGGGCTACGTAAGTGTTGGCTCCAGCTCATTTCACTCACGTGAATTAAACCTTCAACACCAGGAGCTATTTCAAGGAATGCACCGTAATCTGCTATGTTTACAATTTTACCTTTAACATTAGCACCTACAACTAAAGTATCTGCTAAGCTATCCCATGGGTGAGAAGAAAGTTGTTTTAAGCCTAAGCTAATACGTTTTTTCTCATCATCAAAATCAAGCACAACGATGTTGATTTTCTGATCCATTTTTAATACTTCTTCTGGGTGGTTTATGCGGCCCCAAGAAATATCAGTAATATGTAATAAACCATCAACACCACCTAAATCAATAAACACACCAAATGAAGTCATGTTTTTAACAGTACCTTCTAATACTTGGCCTTTTTCTAATTTAGATAAGATGTCTGATTTTTGTTTTTCAATATCTTCTTCAATTAACACCTTGTGAGAAATTACCACATTTTTAAATTGGTGATTAACTTTTACCACTTTAAATGGCATAGTTTGACCAACATAAACATCGTAATCTTTAATTGGTTTGGTGTCAATTTGTGAGCCTGGTAAAAACGTGTCGATACCGAATAACTCTACAACTAAACCACCTTTTGTACGTGATTTAACGTAACCGTTAACGATTTCATCGTTTTCAAAACACTTCATAATGTTGTCCCATGCACGCTCACTCATGGCTTTTTTGCGAGATAATACAAGTTGACCTAATGCGTCTTCTTTGTTCTCAAGCAATACTTCTACTACATCACCAACTTTTAAGTCTGGTAAGTCGCGAAATTCTGTTTTAGCAATCAAACCATCTGATTTGAAGCCAATGTTAAGGACCACTTCCTTTTCGGTAAAACCTACAACGGTACCTTTAACAATTTCTTTCTCAGCAATAGTGCTAAGTGTTTGTTCATAAAGACCTTCAAGAGTTGCTCTCTCGTCTTTAGAATAGTTGCCGAAACCGGCAGTGTCCATGCTCCAGTCAAAATCTGCGCTTGGTGTTTCGAATTGATTGTTGTTGTTTTTTGTCAATTAAATAATTCTCCTTTCGCTTAAAAAAGCGGTCAAAGGTAGTCATTTTATGAACAATGCAAATTATTTTTCAGAATATATTTCAGGATGTTTATATATTTTGTGTTTTATTGTTCGTTAGCTTACGTCCGCAGTTATAAATAAAAAGATTGTTAGCGTTTTTGGGTAAATTGGGAATGCTGTAATTGATGGAATAATTTATTTAGTTTCTCAAAAAATAAATAAGGAAGACTAGCTTGAAGTTAAGATAGCAGATTTGAAATGCTAACTTCTCTGCTTGTAATCAATTCTTAATTCGCTTGGGGTGGAGATATCGCTTCATTTAACCGTTGAACTTGCTCTTTAAAGTAGGTGATATTGCCAACAGGTTTTCTTCTCAAATTGTCGTCAAGATTTGGTTATTGACTTTCGCCAGTTTATAGTCTTCTTTCAGTGATGAGGTTATTCCTGAACCGATATAAAACCCAGTTGGCCTAATAAATCCGTCATAAACAATCTTGCCATTAAAAGGCATAAGTGTTGTTTTTACAAGAACTGGGAAACGGTCAAAAAACTCGTAAAAGCTGTCGCCTAATGCTTTTACTGCATAAAATTTATTATCTTTTGTGTCTATAAAAATTGCATTCTTGGATAAGCATTTAAAAATTACAAATGTGCTTGAAATTGTTTTTTTGAAACCGCTTAAAGTTGAAATTTGCTCGGGTGACAAGTGGTCAAAATTTGTTGTGATATAGTCGTCAACTAATTTTTTGTTATCGATTAAAAAGTCTCGGCACTTTAATTTTATTGAAACGTCTAAGTCAATAAATTGGTCAAAATTGACCTCTTCACCTATGTAATTACATTGCTGACCAACAAAAAATAAAAGATCAAGATGGGTCTTTAAAAATACTTTATATTCTTCGTCTGTTAGTGTCATTCTATTTCATTTTAAATGGATTATTTAACGGTTGGCAGCTACCCGAAGAGCGGGACTTCTACCACAAAAATTGATTTGAAAAACTAATGTTTGATTAAGCACAAAACTGTCTTTGGAACACGAAACCCCGCCTTTTGGGTAGGTGTTGTTGGCGGTTTTTGGGGTAGTGAATCTATGTTAATCAATGTAGTTATTATGATTTGGCCTATTGTAGTCTATGATTTCTCTAAATTTAATTATTTTCTTTGTTGCGGCTTGTATTACTATTTGTCAATCAGAGATATTGTCAAATCTTGTGACCCGTTTTTCCAAATGCTATTCCCCAGGTCTATTAATTTTTGTTTATCACTTTCGATTACCCTTGCAAAAATGTTACATGCGTCTAATCCTTTTCCGTCACCATAATAAATTCCAAAACAATTTGCGGTCTTTGTTCTTATAGGTTTTGTTGGGCCAAATACAACTTCACCTGGCTCTGTGAATACAGAAGAGTTCTCTTGAATAATGTCTAGTTTTGGAACATCATCAATCCAAATTTCTTGTCCAGAAACCCTTGCGTGATGGAATGTCCGTGTAAAAGGCAATATTTCAGCAAACGCTTTTGAAGTCACAGGTGCAGTGTCTTTGTAGAATTCAAACCTTATTACTTGTTTGTCAGGTGTTGTTAATTTAAATCCAGTCATGATTTTTTTTATATAATTATCAATTTCGAAGCACAAAGCTATCTACTAGCAATGAACTTAAAAGAAGCTGAACGGTTCATTTAAGCACTGAACCGCCAATTTCTTGCAGGTGTTGTTATGTGTGATTTTTCTTTCCGTTCGTCCAATATGGTTGTTCATTTGTTAGCTAATTTTATTCTCTTATTTTCACTTTTCACTTTCCCTTGTTGCACCGCTGTGTCAATAACGTAACGCAATATTGTGTCAATCTGTTTGCCTACTTTGGCAAAACCAAAAGTGCGAGCCAAGTAACGAAGCAGTTCATCATCTTCAATGCTCAAATTTTTTGCTACAACATCTTGTAAAGCTACTAAAACTTCTTCGGGAGCAATGTCCTCCATATTTCGTTTTTCTATGTCGTTGCTACGGTAGTAGTCTAAGGTTATGTTGTTGCTCCAATAAAATGGCTGATGATGTGTCGTCTGCAAAAGATTCATCTCTTTGATTATTCCTTCCAAATGCTTGTCTAATCTTGCTCCTGCACGACTTGTGTTCCACGCTTGCAAGACTTTTTTATACAATAAACTTTTGCTTATAGGAGCCTCTGTGTCCACCAAATATTTTATTTGTTGCTTAATTGTATTGCGGTTTTGAAAATCATATATTGTTTCACTGTTGGCATTAGAATTAGGTGTTATGGTGTAGGCAGTGTAAGGATTTTGTTTGGATGGCACATTGATTGGTAAAACTTCTATAGGCATTGCTTTAATAGATTCAAAGGCAGGTTCAACAATTGGTTCGGCAATACTTTCTGCTTTAACTTCGGGCTGTGTTTGCAATTGCGTTACTTCTTCGATTATTGTATCAATAATTTTATCTGAGTTTTCACGCCAGTCAATTGTCCAAATGCGATGAATATTCCATCCTAACGCTTTCAGCACGGAAGGCATTACCATTTCTCTGTCGTTGGTGGTGTGGGCATTATAGTAGTAATGACCGTCAACCACAATTCCCAAAATATATTGTTGCGGTTTGTCGGGATGAACAATACCAATGTCCACTTTAAAGCCAGAAGTGCCAATATTACACTTTACATTTAATCCTTTTTCCTGTAATTTTTTGCTAATTGATGCTGATAAGTGTTGCTTGTTAAAGGCTTCTTGAACATCTTCGGGACGAACGCTCAAATGTCCCTTTTCTGCAAATTGCAAAAAGGCTTTCAATCCTGCCACACCTTCGGCTGCTGTGCGGCTTAAATCTATTTGGTCTGTTTGCAGTGTAACGAAAATGTGCATTTCATAACGGGCACGAGTTACGGCTACATTTAATCTACGCCAGCCACCATCACGATTTAATGGCCCAAAATTCATACTCATTTTACCTTCCTCATCGGGTGCATAGCACACTGAAAATAGAATAATATCACGTTCATCACCTTGGACATTTTCTAAGTTTTTTATAAACAATGGCTCATTACTTTCATTGGCAAATTCTTCCAATTTTGGGTCAGACATAAAGAGCTTTTGAAGTTTGTCTTCTATAAGATTCTGTTGTGTTTGACTGAATGTAACAACACCTACACTCAATTTCCGTTTTTGTGAATCGCTGTAATGTGTTTTAATGTATTGCACAATCTCATCAGCTTCAAATTTATTTGTCCGTGTTTTACCTTTATCATAAAATCCTTTTACTGGATGATGCTTTACTTTACGGTTCAAATCATCAAATGAAGGGAATGTTAGAAGTTTGTTTTCGTAATAATTTACATTGCTGAAAGCAATTAGACTTTCGTGTTTACTGCGATAATGTCGCAACAAATATTTTGAAGGCACGGACAACGACAAACAATCATCTAAAATGCTTTCCAAATCTTCCACGTTCATATTTTCTTCGTCCAACTTTACGGTGCTGAAAAATGAGGTAGGTGGCATTTGTTTTGGGTCACCAACTATAATAGCTTGTTTAGCTCTTGCCAAGGCACTTACTGCTTCGCAAGTTGGCAACTGCGATGCCTCGTCAAAAATTAAAATATCAAAATGTTTTGTGTTTACATCAAAATACTGTGCTACTGAAATCGGACTCATCAGCATACAAGGAGCAATGCGTGGAAGTAATGCAGGAATTTGGTCAAATAGTTTTCTAATACTCAAACCCCTGCCTCTATTTTTGATGGCTCGTTGTAAAATTCCAATTTCCGAACTTTGCATTGCTTCTGTTGTAGTGTTCGGCAATTGTGCAGCTAACTTCACTCGCAATTCTTGAATGGTGAGATTTTGAAAGTCTTTAGCAATCTTTTTATATTGTTCAATTTTACTTTCAAACAAGCCGACATTGAATAAACTTAATGATTCGTGTTGTGAGATAATGCGTTGTGCAATGGAAGCGTGAACGGTGTAATTAAAGTAATCAGCGATGTTTTCAGAGTTACACAAATTGTTTTCATAATCACTTATCATCCATTGCAAACTCAAAACCTCGCCTTGATTGCGAAGTTGAACATAGTTCATCCAATTTCTTAATTGCGGAAGATGTGTTTGTATTTTTTGAAGTTGTGTTATGGTTTCATTTATCCAGTTTTCTTTTTGTAGGAAATTAATCCCTGTAAGCGTTTCGTAATTTTTCTTTTGTTCGTTGAACGTTGTTGTTAGTTGTATAAATTCTGTAATGGCAGTAAGATTACTTTGCTTAATTTCATTAGAATACAGCAAGTTTTTTTCTTGCCAAATCTGAACCCATTTGCCAAGCCCATTACGCTCCCAATTACTTGTTAAACTGCTTAGTTGCTGAATCAATGACGCTTTATTGTCAATATCTGATAAATCGGTTTGTTCTTCTTTGAATAAATTTTTCAATGACTGCTGCACAACACCAAAGCGGCTTTGTTGCAGAAGACTTTTCACCTCTTGCAACTGATTGTTATAGGAAAAAAGTTGCTCTAATTCGCTGTCATTATTAAAAGGTGCATTTCTAAAAACGGCTAAATGCTTTTTTATTTTTCTTGTTTGTAACCATTTGGGCAAGAACCAACTTTGTTGTGCTTGTTTCCATTCAATTTCTGTTGCTGCAATATTTGTGGATAATACGTTGCGATTGAAATCTTTTAAAATACTGTTTAAAACTGACAGATATTGACGATATGCCTTACTCCATTCTTCATACACATTGTAATTTTCTTTGTCTGACAAATAGAGTATAAGTTCCAAAGGAATGTCAGGCAAATTTTGTAAGGCATTTATTACCTGAACAAATTGTTCCCATTCCGTTTTAAATTGTATGGGAAACGGAAAATGTATCGACTTAGCCAGCGATTGCGATTTGCTTTGCACATCGGGCAAAAGGTTCAATAGTTTTTGTGTTTGTGTTGAAATATCATCACTTACCGAGGGTGAATACTGCGGTAAATTCAAAGCAGTCAATGAATTTTCAGACGGGTGAGTGTTGGGTTTAGTTGTTGTAGAACAGTTTCTGAAATGAAATTTTTCGGAAATATTCTATCGCTATAATTTTCTAAAGCAGTGATGCTATCGTATAAACTCCAGCCAACTTGTTGTTTTTGGTGCAATACATTTACATAATTGCTGATACCTTTCTTGGCAATGTCTAACCGTTCTGCCTCTTGTTGAAAATCGGCTGTTCGTGCAAGTTTTGCTGTTTCAATTGATTTTGCCATTTGCTGCAACACATCAGACTTTTTGGATTTATTGGAGTGTAGCTCCAATGTAAATGGTGCAAGTCCGATTTGCTCCAATCGCCTGTGCACAACATCCAATGCTGCTTTTTTTGCAGCTACAAACAGCACTCTTTTTCCCCGATACAACGCATCTGCAATTATGTTGGTGATGGTTTGAGATTTCCCTGTTCCGGGAGGTCCGTGCAAAACAAAACTACGTCCTTGCTGTGCGGCAAGAACAGCCTCCATTTGCGAAACATCGGTAGATATGGGCAGCACAATAGATTGTGAATGAACGTTGTCA
>JAUCCO010000097.1:0-13254 GCA_034676125.1 Bacteroidia bacterium | reverse complement strand
AGCTTACTCCAATTTTCGCCAAGGTTATCTGAAGTAAATATCCCAGAAGAAGAAAATGCATAAAGTTTGTTATTGTGTAGGATAATTTCTTGTAATGTAGTTGGACTATTGGGATTAACAGCTTTAAAAGTTGATGAAGTATCACTTTCAAATTTTAATATCCCGCGTTCATAATTGGGTGAAACCGTAACTGCTAAAATTTGTCCAGTTTGACTTTTATAAACTTTTTCCAAATTATAAACTTTGGTGTTCATATAAGTGTATACTTCGGGGGTACTTTCAATAATTAAATCGTCATTCCCTGTTCCGTAAAAAATTACATTACCAGATATACTAATTGATTTAATATTAAAAGGTAAAACCCGAGTACTGTATGATTTTGTGCTTGGGTCAAAATCATACAATACATTATTATTAAACAGCAAAAAATGCCCGTCAGAAGTAACTCCTCCTGGCCATAAATCATATGGCAGGTCTAGTTTTACGAATGAACTAAAATAATTATTAGTATAAAAACTTTCACCCAAACCCAAGGCAAGTATGCTACCGTTTTGTCCTTCCATTATTCTATTAATGTATGGTAATTGTAATACTGTCCATGTCGTTGATGTATCAGTTACTGTAAATTCAACCACTATGCTATTACCCCTTTCAATATTATTAACCTTGTTAAAAAAAACGTACTTTTATAATGCCGGGGCTTGCTGGCATTTGGCAAAAGTAGTTCAGACTATTGATTACAGAATAGTTGCGCGTAATTATAAAGTCATTTTCACCAGTTGTGTTTTCTAGAATTTCGGCATCAATATGCATTTCTAAATCAAGTGAATTAAATTCTATATATGGTTCACCTTTTTTATAAAACATAAAAGCCAACTCAACATAACCCAACTTAGCTGAACTAACAGCTTGGCTGCCGCTGATTAATTCTAATTTAAAATCGGATGTAATTGCAGTTTCAGGCTCTTCTTTCTTGCAAGAATTTAAAACTGATAAACTGATAATTATAAAAAAGAGTTGTTTAAGTTTCATGGTAATTATTTTTTAAATTGATAAAATCCAAATTCGTTCTGAAAACCAACAGAACCATTGGCACTTTTTGTTAAATAGGTGTTATATCGGTTCAAGTTATGATTTGTTGGCGTTAAATTACTTATTGTATTGCCACTATATAATTTTGGCAATTCACTATTACTATTCCAAATATTGCAAGTGGCCAAGTAATACTGGCCATTGCTATATATAACATCATAAACTAATTGGTTTTGAGGTAAATTTAAATCCGCAATTTTATTAAATGTTGAACCATTATACTGATAAATAGCATTGTTTGAAAAGCCGTAAACTAAACCAGTATTGTCCTTAAACAAGTAATCGCAAATAAAATTCGCATTAATATTAGTAAAATTATCGGTTAGGTTGCTTGCTTTAAAAACAATACCATTGTAATTACAAGTTAAAATACTTCCATCATTTAGTTTTATGGCACTACTTAAATCGGGCAGTGGATTTACAAAATACAAAGTATCGCTATTGTTTTCTCTAATTTCATATAAATACAAACCCCAATCTTCCTGCGATATTAAGATTTTATTCGGTTCAATAAATCCTAAATAATTATTGGCAACTAAACTAATTACACTTCCTTTATAAGTGCATTCGTTGGCCAATTCCCATGTTAAGCCGTAATCAGTTGATTTGTATAATTCCATCTCAAAATTCATGTAGATGGTATTTTTACCAGCATGGTAAAAGCTAAAATCTTTCGCTTTTTTGCCTGATAATAAACCCCTTCCGTAATTGCCATAATTACGAGTAGGAATACCTTCACCCCATGTAAGTCCTGAATTAAGACTTTCAAAATGGTAAAAATAACCTCTAACAGTATAATGATTGTCGTTTAAAGCTATTAATCGTCCATTGTGTTTTAAGCAAGTTGCATAAAATCCGCTTGGGTTGGCTGCAACATTAATACTTGTTGGGTTGATGCAATGGTTTGTTTGGTATCAACATCAGTTAATATTACACTAACAGTTTGATTGCCTGCTGTATTTCCTGTATACCAGTATATATTTAAAGTTCCATCGGTGTTTACAGTGTATTTGTATTGAGGCGTGGTGTTGGGTATATAAAATCCATCAACTACACAGTTTGGGGTTACAACTTCTAAATTGGCATTTATATCTTTATACTGCAACATTTGGCTGCCTTGCATTATTTTAACTACCACAGCTTTTTGGGTTGATGCACCAGTATATTCGGTTTGTTGGTTAGCATCAACTACTACTAAAGTGTACTTAGAAATGGACTTGTCTTCGTCTTTTTTACATGAGTTTAAACCCAATGTAATAATAAAGGCTAGTAAGGCTAGTAAGGCTAGGTTTTTCATGTGCGCAATATATTTTATAAAACACACAAAACAAAAAGCCACCGATAATTCGATGGCTTTTATATTTCTTAGATGGAACTGATAACTCCTTACAAAGTAGCCATATCAATCACAAAACGGTACTTAACATCCGATTTTATCATACGCTCGTAGGCTTCGTTAATTTTGCTCATGGGTATCATTTCAATATCACACATAATGTTGTGTTCGGCACAATAATCAAGCATTTCTTGGTTTTCTTTAATACCACCAATTAGCGAGCCAGCCAAGGTTCTGCGTTTGCCTAAAAGACTAAAAGCACTTATTTGTGATGGGGTTGGAGGTGCACCCAATAATACCATTACACCATCAGATTTTAATAACTGTAAATAGGTATTGTAATCGTGCGGTGCCGAAACGGTATTAATAATAAAATCAAACTTCATGGTTAGGCTTTTCATGGTTGCAGGGTCGCTGCTTAAAGCAAAATGATGTGCTCCAAGTTGTTCAGCATCAGCTTTTTTTGATGGGCTTGAGCTTAATACAGTAACCTCTGCACCAAACGAAGCAGCAAATTTTACAGCCATGTGGCCCAATCCACCTAAACCTAAAACGGCTACTTTATGTCCTTTGCCCACCTTCCAATGGCGCAATGGCGAGTAGGTAGTTACACCAGCACATAACAAAGGCGCAACCCTTGCTAAATCAAGTTTATCAGAAATATGCAGGGTGTAATTTTCATCAACCACAATATTATTGCTGTATCCACCAAAAGTTTGGGTTTTACCATCAAGGCGGGTGCTGTTATAGGTACCAATTGAGCCTGTATCGCAGTATTGTTCTAACCCATCTTGGCAATTTTTACAAGTGCGGCACGAGTCAACAAAACAACCAACTCCAGCTAAATCGCCCACTTTAAATTTAGTAACTCCACTGCCAATTGCGGTTATTTTACCAACAATTTCGTGTCCGGGTACAATTGGGTAAACTGTTCCTTGCCACTCGTTTCTGGCTGCATGTAAGTCGCTGTGGCAAACCCCACAATACATAATTTCTATTAACACATCATGTGCGCCCACATCTCTGCGTGTAAAATCAAAATTACTTAAATCTGTTGTAGCATTAAATGCTGCATATCCTTTAGAAGTTATCATATTTTTAAACTAATTATCTGCTTACGAATATAACAACCTTGCAGGAGTAATGATTTTAAAACAGCATAGAAAAGATGTTTTTTAGGTGAAATAGCTTAATTTTAGGATTATTATCAATGTTTATAATAATAAACTCAGGTTTGTGTTAAACTTAAAAAAGAGCTAATTTCTGGGGTAACTATATAACGATTTTATAAAACTTATGGTAAAAAATTGCAATTGTTGACAATGATTTTTAACTGTGTAATTAATGCAAAGTGGCGTTTATTTTTTTTTAACAGGGTATTGAAGAGTTAATAAAGCGAGTTTAGTTAATAGTACTTAAAACAAAAGACGCCATAAATCACTATTTAGCTGACTTATTACGAACAAAATAACTGATAGAAGCTATGATTAATACGGTTAATACTGCTGGTAATGCAATAAAAAGTAGCCCTAAGCCAGGAGTGCTTTTACCAGTGGTGGGGTTATAGTTAAAACAAGAAAACAACAAGCTTTTATTTGGTAAACGATAAGTAGGTGAATACACATTATTTACACTTGCTATTAATAAATCCAGGTCGTGTCCGTGTCTTATGCCAATTAGTTTTTTGGTAATATATCCTTTATTGTTTATTCCCACCAATAATGCATCATGATCGTATTGATTTTTTATACTATCCCAAATTGGCGAGAAATTGATGGACTGGTTTAGTTTTTCAATATTACTTGTTGTTCCAAATAGCCAGTTTTTATTCTTTATCAATCCCAATCTTTTGGCCATTAACTCCATATCAATTACATCATCTGTTGAGTCAAAGCTTAGTACCAATACATTAAAAGATTTGTCTTTAAACTGCAAATTTTCACATAGCTGTATTAAAAACGGATTGCACACCCCTGTACACCGTGTAAACACGAGTGCTAACAGGAGCGGCTTACCATTATAAAGTGTATTAAAAGCAAGTTGTTGGCCTCCAACTAAGTTTAAAGGAGCATCATATATTTTATCGTATATATTTGATTCTTCTTCCAAACCAGTTGAGGCTATTTGAGCATTTGCAGTAAAAATAAAACTTAAAGTTATGATGTAGAAAATAGTATTTTTAAACATCTTTTAGAAAGATTAATAAAAAAGATTAGAATAGCAATTAAATAAATAGAAGCAAAAACGGCCCCCATCAAAGCCAATGGTTTTCCTGCTGCTAATTCTGCTGGATAATTGCTGTATCTCCGTGGAATTGAGTCTGCACCGCCAATATAAAAGGCTAAAAGAAAACCAACTCCACCAATTATAAGTATAGCTAGTGTTAGTTTGGTATATTTCTGTGTACCGGTATTTTGATTAAATTGATTTGAAAACCAAGAGAAAAAGCCTAAACTAAACAACACATTACCCATTGCATTATAAGTATGAAAATGCGCAGGAACCCATAATGTGTTATGAAGCACAATATTGTTAGATATCGTAGCATCAATTACCGCACCTAGTCCACCAATTACCCAACCTGCAATACCAATAAAAAATAATAGATTAGGTAACGACCAATTTATTTTGGTTCGATATACCGCTATAAAAATACTAAATACCGTAACACCAGCTGCTGGTAAGCTTGCTAAATAAGATGCTAATTGGCCAACTATTTGTAGTCCTTCTGGTTGAACAAAATCCATGTACAAATGATGAAAAAATGCGGTTAGAACAAATACCAAAGTAAAATTCCAGGCTAGGGAAACATACCAAGTAGTTTTCCATTTTGGACGTCCGCTAATTTCTGAAAATAGTTCATAAATAACCGCCAAGCCCAAATAAAGCATTTCGTTTGCAATGGTATGACCAAAAAAGTAGGTAAGGTTTTTCATTAACAGTGCATCATTTACAAAAGTGCCGTTCTAAAAATACTCCATAAAAAATAGTGCTACTAATATAGCAGCAGCTATCAAACAAGAAATAACACCAACTAAAGTTATCATGCTTATAAGTATAAAAGGAGGTGTTTCTACTTTGGGATCCTTTTTAAAATGCTGCCAAGCAAAAGCTTGCGAAATAGAATATTTTTTAAGAATTTGGGTCATTAAACTCAAGCTCCAAACCAGCCATCCTATTGCTAAAACAACTAAAGCGGCAAGAAAAAGAGGGGTTGCCCATTTAGCCCACATTACCTTAAATGGTAATGGATACAAAAAAGTCCATGCGGCATGAAACTTTCCTAAAAAAGTAGACGCCCATAGCATAAGCACTCCAATAACAGTTAACACATAAGCGGTGATATTTGCAGTAAAACTTGTTTTTATATAACGATTCATTAAATAATTAACAGCAGCCATACCAGCCACAAACCAAATGCCTATCATGGTTAATCCATGAACTGTCATATTGATATAAAAGGTAGTTGGCGACTGTTTTAAAACATCAGATTGATTTAGTCGCATAAGTATGCCTAACACTATGCTAACAATAAACAGGATAAGAATTGTAATAATCCAAACTGAAGTTATTTTCCTTAATTTTATTGATTCCATGATTTATAATTTTTGATGTTATTTAACAATAAAAGATGATTTCATAACCTGATGAGCCATTCCACAATACTCTAAACAGAAAATATTGTAAGTGCCTGGTATACTAAATTTATACCGAAGATTGTTTACATAACCTGGCATTGCTTGTGTTTGTGTAATCAACCTATTTTCTTGATTATAGATGGCAAATCCATGATTTACATCCAAACTGGTTACTCTAAATTCAACCAATTTATTAAGTGGTATTTCTATTACTTGATCTTTAGGATGTTTTGGGTCAATTGCATTTTCTGACATAATAAATCTAAACTGCATGGTTGCAACATGAATTACTTTTTCAGGTGTTTCGTTTGCAAAAAGATAATAAGGAGATTTAGGAATAGTTACCGATGTGAAAATTGCCAAAACCACAAACAATATTAGTAAAAACCAAAATCGTTTTTTTAATGGATTCTGCATTCCTGTGTCAGATTGGTCGACACTTTTGGATGATAAGTATACATAGGTAAATACTATAGTAGCAATACCTGCTAATACTAAAAATAATAATAAAATAGCGCGTTGTTGCATAATTATAAGATATTAAGATTTATAAATATTGGTTTAAAATGTGTTTATCTAAATAGTATAATAAATAAAAGGCTTAGCTTGGGTAGCTAGCTTAATTAATTAATTAATTTAACAGTAATTTAAAGGGATGTATTTGTTCAAATCCTTAATAAGGAAATGTAACTATATGTACGTATCTTTGATAGGGATTTTTATAAAAAGAAGCTGCTTTAAAAAATCAGCAGTTAAAGCACTGGTCAAATAAATTCTAATGGCAATTTTATTTACCCTCATCCTACATTTAAATAAGGACTTTGCAGTAATAAATACAGCTACTTTTGTTTTGTATTCACATAGTATTGAGAACACCTTGTTTTTATTTAATAATCAAATATATATAAAGTTTTTAATAAAAGACAAATTTGTCCGAAATGAATTTGCACATGTTTATAATTTTTTTTTATGAGTATGGGATAAACCAATTTTAGTTAAACGTTTTGAAAATATGTTGAGTGAGCAAAACGAATTGTATCTGTGAAGTGCCGTTCAAGTGTTAGTATTTTCATACAACAAAACCATCTCTTCGCTTCGCAGCCTATCTGCGTTTAGGTAACATTACGGATATACACTTTAACGTTTATCATTTTGCTTAATGCAATAATTATTTCCGTTTTTAAACTGTTCGTTTTAAAAGCTATTTTATTACTTTGTGCCATTGAATTTATTTGAATTACCACCCATCAACCCAAATAATAACCTGCTACCAATGGATGGCGAGGTAAAATATTACGGAAAAATTATACCAAAAGTCGAAGCCGATAATTACCTAAATGCCTTATTAAACAACATTGAATGGCGAAATGATGAAGCCATTATTATGGGCAAAAAAATAATTACTGCTCGTAAAGTAGCTTGGTATGGCGAAAAACCATTTGCATACACTTACTCTAAAACTACCAAATTTGCATTGCCTTTTACACCCGAACTTATTGCGCTTAAAAACTTGATTGAAGCACAAACAGGTGAGCAGTTTAACTCTTGTTTATTAAACCTTTACCACAATGGTAGCGAAGGAATGGCCTGGCACAGCGATGCTGAAAAAGACTTAAAAAAAAATGGTGCAATTGCTTCGTTAAGCTTTGGTGCCGAGCGTAAATTTGCCCTAAAACACAAACAAACCAAACAAACGGTATCCGTATTACTAGCACATGGCAGCCTATTGGTAATGAAAGGTACAACACAAACACACTGGCTGCACCGCTTGCCACCAACCACTAAAATTAACACACTAAGGGTTAATTTAACCTTTAGAAGCATTGTTAATTAAGTTTAAAACATTTATTAAGCTACTGACTTTTAGTTGATAGCAAATGCGCTTTTAAATGTAAAAAAAACTTTCTGTTTATAAGGGTAAATCCTATAAATTGCAGGCTTTATAATACATGCCTTTTTAGGCCACTTACAATACACAGAAATTTATATTGATGAAATACCAAGTAGAGATACCCGAATACAATACTGATCGCGGGTTTATGCAAATTTCGGAATACGGAAGAAATATCCAAAAAATGGTAGAAGTTGCCGTAGCCGAATCCGATAGAGATAAAAGAAATAGATTAGCCGGTGCTTTAATACAATTAATGGGCATGCTTAATCCGCATTTGCGTGATGTGGCAGATTACAAACACAAATTATGGGATCATTTATTTGTGATTAGTGATTTTAAGTTAGATGTGGATTCTCCATATCCAATTCCAACACGTGAAAGTATTGCTTCAAAGCCTGCTATAATGAATTATCCGCAACGCAGAATTCGTTACCGCTTTTATGGTAAAAATATTGAGCAAATGATTGAGCGTGCGGCCAATATGGAAGAAGGGCCTAGTAAAGGCGGATTTATAAACCTTATAGGTTCGTTTATGAAACAAGCTTGCAAAAGCTGGAACGAGGAACAACTTAGTGATGAAGAGATTTTACATCACTTGGAGCTTTTAAGTGATGGCCGTATTAAGCTTAACAACCAAGAGGATGTGCAGTTTAATGCCCTGCAAAATCAACACCGCAGCAATAACCGTAATTATAGAACAAACCAAAGCGGTGGCCAAAACAACAACAACCGTAATTTCCGTCCCGGCCAAGGTACCAATCAACCTAACCGAAACCTCAATAGTAACCAAAGCAATACGGGTGGTCAAAACCGCAATAACCCTAATAACCCCAATACGGGCAGCAATAACAATAACCGTTTTAGAAATAACAACAACCCCAATAACAATAATCCCAATAACAAAAATAGGGGATAATATTATTTACTTTTGGCAAATTAAACGGGTTTAAAAAATGTAAATACAATTTAAAAATCAAGTAATTAAAGCCATAAACTATAAGCTATTTGATAATGAACGAGTATAATTTTACCGAGATTGAAAAGAAGTGGCAAGCCAAGTGGAAAGCCGATAATATTTATAAAGTAACCGAAAACCCAAACAAGCCAAAATGTTATGTGCTTGATATGTTTCCTTACCCAAGCGGGGCCGGATTGCATGTTGGGCATCCATTAGGTTACATTGCTTCTGATATTTTTGCTCGTTACAAACGCTTAACCGGTCACAATGTATTGCACCCAATGGGGTACGATAGTTTTGGCTTACCTGCCGAACAATATGCCATTCAAACTGGCCAGCATCCTGCAATTACTACCGAAAATAACATTGCCAGATACCGTGAACAATTAGATAAAATTGGGTTTAGTTTTGATTGGGATAGGGAAGTACGCACTTCAAACCCATCGTATTACAAATGGACCCAATGGATTTTTATTCAACTATACAACTCCTGGTATAACCCCAAAACTGATAAAGCCGAACCAATAGAAACCTTAATTAAGCAAATAAGCAAAAAAGGTTTTAATGGGGTTGATGATAGCATTTTAACAGGTGGAATTGAGTTGGATTTTGCTGCATTTACACCAGCCGATTGGGCTAATTTTACTGACGAAAAACGTGAAGAAGTGCTATCGGGCTTTAGGTTAGCCTACATTAGCGAGGCTTATGTAAATTGGTGTCCGCAATTGGGTACCGTGCTTAGTAATGATGAGGTAAAAGATGGCGTAAGTGAAAGAGGCGGATATCCCGTAGAACGTAAGTTGATGAAACAATGGAGTATGCGCATTACCGCATATGCCGATAGGTTATTAACCGATTTAAATACACTTGATTGGACAGAAAGTTTAAAAGAAACACAACGTAATTGGATTGGCAAATCACAAGGCGCAAGTGTGCATTTTAAGGTGCAAGATAAACCTTTTGATATTGAAGTTTTTACTACCCGACCCGATACTATTTTTGGCGTAAGTTTTATAGCGGTTGCTCCCGAATATGAGTTTTTAGAAGATTTATTGGAAGCAGATTGCGTTGATGATGTGTTAAACTATGTTACCATGGCTAAAAATCGCAGCGAGCGCGATCGTATGGCTGATGTTAAACGTGTTAGTGGTGCATTTACGGGTTCATACGCTATTCATCCGTTTACGGGCAATGAAATACCTATTTGGGTAGCCGATTATGTATTGGCAGGATATGGAACTGGTGCAGTGATGGGTGTTGCAGCCCACGATTCGAGGGATTTTGCTTTTGCCAATCATTTTAATTTACCTAAACCACAGGTAGTAGTTGAAAAAGTTGGTGAGGCATTGGTAGAGTTAACACAATCATATGATGCGAAAGAAGGTACTTTAGTAAACTCGGAGTTTTTAAACGGACTAAGTGTAAAAGCAGCATTAACCAAAGCAATAGAGTTTATAGAAAAAGGCGGACATGGTAAAGGCAAAACCAACTTTAGGTTGCGCGATGCCATATTTGGCCGTCAGCGGTATTGGGGTGAGCCAATTCCTATTTATTATAAAAACGGAATGCCACATTGTATTCCTGAAGATAAATTGCCTTTGGTTTTGCCCGAAATTGATAAGTTTTTACCAACCGAAAGTGGCGAACCACCATTGGCACGTGCCGAAAAGTGGATGTGGAATGAAGAAAAAGGTTGTGTTGATACCGTAGGTTTTCCTATTGAAAGTACAACCATGCCAGGATGGGCAGGTAGTAGTTGGTATTTTTTGCGCTACATGGATCCTAAAAACGACCAAGAGTTTGTAAGCCAACAAGCAGTAAACTATTGGCGTAATGTAGATTTATATATGGGCGGCAGCGAACACGCTACGGGCCATTTACTTTATGTGCGTTTTTGGACAAAGTTTTTGTTTGATAGGGGATTTATTCCGGTAAATGAACCTGCACAAAAGCTGATAAATCAAGGGATGATAACCGGTGTATCAAGATTTATTACGTATCGAAATCCACAAGAGGTCAATATGGAATTTGATGCTGGACTAATAGAATCACCTAAGGGATTAGATGTTAAGAATGTTCAAACAAAATTCTTCGTTTCATATAATTTACCACACTTAAAAACTTTTAACAAGAATGGTAAACACTACATTATGAAACCTTCGCAAATGGAGTGGCGTGTTTTAATTGACTATGTAGATTTATCTGGAAAACTATTTGAAGAAGACTTTGTGAGATTATTAAATGAACCTACATTTCTTTTTTATTTAGAGGACGAAATAGACCTTGAGAATGATGTGGTATGGGAAACTATTGATGGAAAAAGGTTTATACAACTCAGATCTGAAGTTGAAAAAATGTCCAAATCTAAACTTAATGTTGTTGCACCTGAAAAAATCATAGCCGATTACGGAGCAGATACCTTACGTTTATACGAAATGTTTTTAGGCCCTTTAGAACAAAGCAAACCATGGAGTACACAAGGTATTGAAGGCGTTCAGCGTTTCTTGAAAAAGCTTTGGCGTTTGTTTTATGATGCCAATGGAAGTAAAATCGTTACACAAGTTAATTAAAAAAGTAGGTGAGGATATTGAGCAATTTTCATTCAATACTTCAGTTCCTGCGTTTATGATTTGTGTTAATGAGCTTACCGATTTAAAATGCCATAAACACGAAATTCTAGAAAGTATTTTAGTGTGTTTGCATCCTTATGCTCCGCACATAACTGATGAGTTATGGCAAGTTTTAGGCAATACTGGTTATATTATTAATGCACAATTTCCTAAGTTTAATGCCGAGTTTTTGGTTGAAGACACTTTCAGTTATCCAGTATCAATTAATGGCAAGCACCGCACCAATATTGAGTTTAGCTTAACTGCGACTCAAGCAGAAATTGAACCAATTGTGTTAGCAGACGAGATGGTACAAAAATGGCTAGAAGGCAAAACCCCTAAAAAAATCATTTTTGTAAAAGGTAAAATCATCAATATGGTAGTTTAAGTTTTACCATTTATATTTATTTAAAAATGCCCCAAAAAATATATTTTTTTGGGGCATTTTTGGTTTGATGGGGAATGAGTGTGTGGGGATTGTTGTGAGAGATGTGAATATTGAGTAATGGTAAATAGCTGCCCCATTATTTCTTAAATACATCTTTATGCCATGTGGCAGGATTTTTTGCAATGTAGTTTTGAATATTTTCGAATGATTGTGCATCACGAATAATGTGGTCGTGAAAACGAGAATGCCAGCCAAAATTAGCATGTATTTTATTAATTTCAAATGAGCATTTCCCTTTGTACCAGCGAATAATTCGTGAAATATTATCATGCAGCATTGGGTTTTTATCCCCGGTAATTCCCCCGATGGGTTTGTTGGTGGATGGGATGGATTGCGCGGTGGGTAGAGACGCGATTAATCGCGTCTCTGTGAATGGCGCCAATGATGCCATTCGAGACGCGATTAATCGCGTCTGTACGATGGCGGGATTCAAATCAGCAGATTGAATATTTTCATCAGATGGCGATAATTTCGGAATGGCAGATTGAATATCCCCATCAGATGGCGATGAATGTGCATTAGTCAATGGGGTAGATGGTATTCCCATTTTATTTATAATCAAAATGCCGTGCATGTGGTTGGGCATTATCACAAAATTGCCCAATTCGATGTATGGATATTGTTTAGGAATTTCAATCCAATTTTTTTCTGCAATTTGTCCTAAATCATTTAATTGCATTATTCCGTTATCCACCGTTTTTCCAAAAAAGTGTTTCATTTTTTTTGTGCAAATGGTAATAAAATATGCACCATTTGAGCCATAATCCCAAGATTGGAGCCGTGCTGATGGAATACGGTATTTATTATTGAATTTGTCCATGTTAAAATGCGTTTTAAACCCAAATTACGCATTGGAAATGCATAATCGATAAAGAAACTGTAAATCAGTTTTATGCAAAACTGCTAACATTTTCTTTGCCGAGGCTTCGGCACGGGATTAACCCAACTAAATCAAGTAGTTCGATTTTTCAAATCTTCTATTGATTAATTTGGGTTTAATTAATCTCTAAATAAATAAAGAGTGGCCTATTATGCCACTCTTTATCAATTATACCTAAAAGTCAAATCATTACCAATTTACAAATCAATATTAATAGCTATCAGTAGTTAGTTATTAATCGTGTTTTCTGTTCTTTTTAGGATGTTGTTTTTTGCCATTTGAACTTACTGGTTTAGCACTTAAATTTTCATTATTTATCCTTTGTTTTAAATAGATATGGCGAATGTTGCCAACGCCTGTGTCTCTCTCGTCAATTTCAAACTTACCTATGTTTTTAAT
>JAUCCO010000096.1:0-13370 GCA_034676125.1 Bacteroidia bacterium | reverse complement strand
TTTTACCTATGTGCTCCTTTTTTGTTTTTTTGGGTTTGAAGTTAATGCCCAAAACCAATTTTATTTTTCGCCTGTTTGTATAGAAGCACAAAGCCATATTGCTGCTTTAAGATTAAATAAAGCAGAGCAATTATTAGCTGCCGAAAAAAAACTTCACCCCACCAATATTGCAATAGATTTTTTAGAAAACTACATCGATTATTATCGCCTGGTTACTGGGCAAGATTACACCAACTTTAAAACCATCGAAGCACAAATAAATGCACGTTTAAAAGTGGTTAAAAAACTTCCTGCATCAACCCCATATTTATTATATACCCAAAGTGAAATTACTTTACAATTAGGCTTTGTAAAAAGTTTTAATAGCGAGTATGTTGGAGCAATGTTGGCATTTCGCAGTGCTTATCAATTGGCAAAATCAAACATCGAAAAGTTTCCTGATTTTAAACCAAGTCAAAAAACGGTAGGTATGTTTAGGGCATTGTTGGGCAGTATTCCGGGTAATTATAAATGGATATTAAGTGTAGCAGGTTTAAGTGGTGATTTTGATGGTGGCATGGCGCAAATGCAACAATATTTTAAAACAGATAATTACCCTGAGTTTATTTTAGATAAACAAAATGCTGAGTATTATTATGCCTTGTTTATGCTAAATTTTGGCGATAAACAAAAGGCATGGGATTTTTGCAACCAGCATACAAAAGATTATCAAACCAGCTTAATGAGTTGTTACTTACGTGCGTTTACTGCCAGTAAAGCTGCTCAAAATGATGAAGCTATTTTAGTTTTACAAAACAGACCAAAAACTGCCGAATATGAACCTTTTTATGGTTTAGATTATATGCTTGGTCAGTTTAAATTAAATAGACTTGATGATGATGCAGAACACAGCCTAAAACGCTTTGTAGCATTTAATAAAGGTAAAACATACATGAAGGATGCTTACCGCAGAATTAGCTGGAGTTACTTGATTAAAAACGATATTGAAAAGTTTAAAATTTACCGTGATTTAAGTAAAAGATATGGCAGCGCCAATAGCGAAGAAGATCAAAATATTGAACGAGAATTAGCTTTGGGAAGCCAGCAAGATATAGTTATACTTAAAGCAAGGTTATTGTTTGATGGTGGTTATTACCAGCGTGCCGAAGACATGATTAAACAGCGCGAACCCGAGCAGTTAAAATCCGAATACCAAAAGCTAGAATATTATTACCGTTATGCCCGTATTTTACACGAACAAAAAAAGTATAACAAAGCGGTAGATTATTATGATTATGTAATAAAAAACTCACCCACAAATACTCCGTATTATTTTGCACCAAATGCGTGTTTACAATTGGGCTATATTTATCAAAAATTGGGATTTAAACATTTGGCAAAATCTAACTTTAATAAAGTAAGTATATATACCAAAGCCGAGTTTATTGAGGGTATAAAAGTTAAGTCAGCTAAAGAATTGGCTACTTTAAAATAATTTCAACCCATGCATCTATTTTCACAATTTAAGGTATCTTAGTGTCATGAAAAAAGGTTTGTTTGTTTTCGTTTTATTTGTATCTCAACTTGCATTTGCACAAAACAGCATCGTGCAGCAAATCACACAACAAATCAATCAAGATTCGCTGGTAACGTATGTAAAACAACTTTCTGGGTTATTGCCCGTAGATAACCAAATTATTAAAACACGTTATGCTGGTACGTCTGGAAATACATTAACCGAACAATTTATTAAACAAAAATTAACAAGTTGGGGAGTTAGTTATGATGAGGTTGTTTTTAGCCCGTCAGGAACCAATATCATTGCTAAAATTGAAGGCCGTAGAACCGATAAAATATTAATGATGGGAGCACATTTTGATGCCGTTGGAACATCAAACCCAGACATTACGGTATATTATCCTGGAGCCGATGATAATGCAAGTGGCACTGCTGCTGTGCTTGAAGCGGTAAGAGTTTGTGCGCAACACCAATTTCCTATAACGTTACATTTTGCTTTTTGGGATGAAGAAGAACAAAGCCTTGTGGGCAGCAGGGCTTCGGCTCCTGATTATATGAATAAACTAGTTGGTTACATTAACCACGATATGATTGCTTGGAGCATGAATAATGATAGTGTAGTAGAAGTTCATACGGGCACATTAAGTACATCAATAGAAATGGCGCAACGTGTGGTAAATATTATTGGGTTGTACAATATTCCATTAAAAGCACAGGTTATGAATCCCGGAAACCCAAATAGCGACCATGGTGCTTTTTGGCAAAATAATTTAACTGCAGTAGGCATCAACGAAATTTATGATGGTCCATTGATGAATCCGCATTGGCACCGCCCAACCGACTCGCTTAGTAAATTAAATATTCCATACTTTTATCAAGTAAGTAAATTGGGTTTAACTACTTTGCTTCACCTTGCTATGGATAGCTTTAATTTAGTTGGGTTAAATCACCGATCGTTATCAAAAGATTTTGCAGTTTATCCTAATCCTGTAAGCGATTTGTTATACATTGATAACAATAATGCTGAAACATTAAACATTACAGTTTTTGATATGTATGGTAATTTAGTATTAACCACATCAACCCAAAATAACCAACCTTTATCTATTAAAAACTTAGCAACAGGTGTGTATGTTATTCAAATATCAACCCAACAAAACCAAATAAGCCGCCAACGATTTATTAAAAAATAAAAGAGTATATCTGAAATAATCAATTCACAATATTTTTGGTGTTTCTTAATTAATCTAAGCTTTTATTGTAAACCAAAGCTTGAAGGATTCTTTCGGCCTCTGATAATTTTACTTAACAATCAATGAGGATGTTTGTGCAGTGGGCTTGTGTAAGCAATCCTGAAACGCAGTGGCTTGGATTGCGTGGCAAAAAACATACTCAGTAGATTGTAGTAAAATTGTCGTAAGCCTTGATTTTTTGGTTACTTTTTTATCAAGAAAAAAGTAAGGGCGGTTTGGGTGGCAACCCAAAAGGAGTTTGATTTTTATTTTAAATGATTTTTAAAACTGGAACTATAATTATTTTTATCAGTTCTTAATCTACATTACAGAAAATATTTCATAAATATTAGTTGCTTACTAATTAAGAAAGTTATGTAAGCTAAAGGATTTGCAATAGATAAAATCACTAATCTATAGTGATAGGATTTATCTTTATCTTTTGGTTTTTCTCATCATCATTAATAGTAATTTCATAAAAACCATGCAGCTTTGGGTTAATTGTTTGCAATGCTATTCTTGCAGGATTAGTTTCTAATGGAAACAATTGACTTAGGTAGTTAAACTCTTCGGTAAAAGATTTAATGGCATCAGCTTCATCAATTAGTGTAATATTTTCCCTGTTATTTGAACCCGCAAAACAAGTCCAATTATACGAAGTTAATAGTGCTTTATTGCCATCAATTACACAAAATTTATAGTGCAACATTTTACCTGGTTGGCAAAACCTAAGGTTACCACCAAGGCTAATAAAATGTTGCCAAGGAAGTGCAGCAGCATGGTTATTAAGGTAATCGTTTCTTGTAATAATTGATACCGAAATACCTGCTTTTAGCTTATCTAATAAAATCGTAAATATCTCTCTATCGGTAAGCCAACTTACTGCAATTATAATCTCTTTATTAGCAGATGCTAATTGAGCAATGATGATGGGTTTAATATCTAAAAAAAATAATTGCATGTTTTATGTTAAAATTTCTAATGATTGTTTCAAAAAAATGTTTTCTTCAAATCAAAAATAAGCCATTTGTGCTTGTATAAGTATGGGTTTGAGAAGTTTTATTACTAAAAAAGGGAAAAAATTAGCTTCATTATTTAAAGCTACTGATATTTTGTTGGTTTAACTTTTGGTTAAAGGATTGCCAATTAATTTATTTTTTATTGATTCTGCTATTAAGAGTGATTTGCCTGCAACCAACATAAACACATGAATAATCATGGCTAAAAATAAATATCCTACAAATTCTATTTGTCGCAACCATTTATTTTTAATTGTATGTTTAATTTCCAAGTGTGTTCGTTTTACTTCAACGAGGTTTAGCTTGTCAATATCTTCATCAAGCATGGTATCATAAAGGTAATACAAGTTTTTGCTTCTACAGCCTCTATAATACGCTTCAATAACACGGGTTGGTTTTAGTATAAATCCTGTTGACAATGCAAAAAGATTCATTATAGAAATTAATGGTTTCTTACAACTTTTAGAACCAAGTTCCCAAGCACTAATTTGACTTTCGCCAACTCTGCCAATTCCATAGCCTGTCATTACATGATGTAGGTCGTGAAATTTCAAATACTTTTTTCTTGCGTTTATATTTGGAACCGGGGCTAAAATGCAACCAATGTATACCCTTGCACAATGCGATTCAAAATCGGCAGTTAAATTAAGTCGATTAAATTTATAAAAACCAATGAGTGCTTCCCTTGTTGTCATTTTCTAGTGTTTAATTAACTTTTATCCTTTTTATTTAATATCAAATTAACCTATTGTAAAAATGGTTTGCTACTTTTTACTAAGTATTATTTGTTTGGTAAATGTTTTGTTGTTGTTGGTTAATACGGTTATAAAATACAATCCATCAGCCAACTCAGCTAGTGAAATTGTTTGGTTACTTGTTGTAAATGATTTATATACTTTAGCGTTATTGTCGGCAATAATAATTGTTTTGATTCCACTTATTGGTATTGTAATAAACTCGTTTGTTGGGTTAGGAAAAATATCAATTTTGTTAGTATTATTAATACTTGCAACACCAGTGTTTGTGCTAATTTTAACTGCTTTTTTTACGATTGATTTAGATGAACCAATTTCAAGTATTACAAAATAAATACCATCTAATAAACTATCGCCTGCTAAGATATTATTATATGAACCTGCGGGTAAAACAGTCGAATTATAAAAGGTGTTTAGTATTTGCCCATTCAAATTTATCAATCTTAGTGTTATTGTGTCTGATTGTTCAATATCAAAATGAATAGTTGTTGATGTGTTAAATGGATTTGGAACAATGCTTAAACTATCAATTGTTTGAGAAAAAGTGGTGTTGGCATAACATGTTAAAAATACGATAAAAAGTAGTTTAAATAGCTTCTTCATTGAATTAAATTGTTGCTTTAAATGGCAGTCTTTTTTAGCTGAAATTGATAATAAACATTTTATGTTGATGACTTAAAAATCTTTTGTGAAACTTACGAATAAACCTGAGCAAAAAAACGATCTTTTAAATAGGTTATTTTTAATTAAACTCATAATTAGATTAATTTTTTCTCATTTAGTAATCGCCAAATCATCCCACTTTCGTGTAAATCAAAAGTAAGCTATTTTTGTACAAATAGACGGGAGGATGAAAAATTATTTACAAGAAAAAACAAGTTACTTAATTTCAATTTTCAAATCCCTATTATCTTAATTCATCAGCAATATTCAAACAAAAACTATTTGTAAAAATCATTCAAAAAAGTAGCTAAGGTTTTAGTTTACATTATTGTAAAAATTTTTATTTCTCATCAAGAAAAAATAAGGTAGAAAAACGAGGTGAGTATAATAGAAAATAACAAGTTCAGTAAAAAACCTGCCTTAAGCATACTGTTTTGAGGAACAAGGCCGGTAGCAAATACCATTGCATTTGGCGGAGTTCCCACTGGCATCATAAATCCATAGGATGCAGCAATTGTTGCTGGGAATACCAAAATCATGGGATTAACGCCTAATTGATTCGACATGGTAAATAGGAGGGGAAGGATTAATGCGGCACTTGCAGTATTGCTCATAAACTCAGTAAGAATGATGCTGAAGAGTACTATAATCCATAAAAAAAAGAACAATGGAATAACATTTACGAGTAGTGATACTTTGCTTACCATTATCATTCCAAGACCACTTTGGTCAATTAACATTCCTAAGGTTAACCCTCCTCCAAAAAGCAGTAAAACGGGCCATTGAATGCTTTTAATGATTTCATCCCATTCTAATACTTTCGTTATAAACAACAGAAAAATTGCGATAACTGCTACCATCGAATTAAAGCCTTCCGTTATATTAAGAAGTGGTGCAATTACTCCATCTAGTACCCACAAAATGGCTGTTAATATAAATATGGCTAGGAGTGTTTTATTGGGTGCATTTTTTTCAATTTCAACCACCAAAGTACCAATTTTCAACTTTCTATCAGGCCTAAAGTATAGCGTTAATACAATAACCATTAGCGGAAAGGTGATTGCAAAAATTGGTAGGCCATACAATAGCCATTCAGAAAATGAAAGGCCAAGAATAGCAGCTCCGATGGCATTTGGTGGAGTAGCTATCATTGTAATAATTCCTCCAATGTTTGCAGCATATGCTATGCCGAGCATAAGAAATTTAGATTCGGGAGAAGCAATGTTTCTTTTAGATAACACAAGCATTCCTATGCCAAGTGGAATCATCATTGCAGCTGAAGATGTATTGCTTACCCAACATGCTATTAACGATGTTGCAAGCATTAATAAAATAGAAGACCAATAAAAATTTCCTCGCGCTAAGCCAATTAATTTTTGAGCCAGTCGTTTGTCGAGTGAATATTTTGACAAGGCACCTGCAAGCACAAAGCCACCCATAAATAGAAAAACAATGGGGTGGCCAAATTCCTTAAATGCTTCTTTTGGCGAGGCCAGTTGAATAAAAACAGCAATTACTGGTATCAATAATCCTGTTAACGCCAGCGGAATTGCTTCTGTTATCCACAATATAGCTACCAAAACAAGCAATGCTAAAGCGTGTTGAGCATGTTGATTTTCTAGAATTGGTAAGCTTAAAAATGAAGCAAAAAGTACAATTGAAATTACAACTACAGGTAGATTTATTTTTGTTTGTGGCACGTTGTAATCCTGCATTTTTGTTGTGTATTTGGATAAAATTAAATGAAAAAAAACTGCTCATTGTGCCGTATTTTTAATAACTGCATAATATATGCCTATCTAAAAATCACGTTTTAAAGTGAAATCAGCTCACTTTTGTACCTATCAAAAGTAGTGTATTTTTAATGATGTGGCGAAGGTTTACAGTCAGCCTTTACATTAGCTAAAAATAAATTTGTAAAGGAAGTGCGGTGGATTTTTGGGGGATGGAGAAAAAACCTCTTGTAAAAAATTGCCTTGGCGTTGGCTTTTAGTTTTTTAAGCATGTTTATTTGTGGGAGGATTGGATTGGGTTTATAATATTGCTAACTCAATTTTCAATGGTTTAAATTCCAAATAACGAAATTTAAAATGGTGGCGAATGATACCCAAGCAAGGTATGGAACAAGCAACCATGCAGCAGGTTTTGAGAAGGCGGAAAAACTAAAAATAGTGAGTATAATAATTATTACCATTAAAATAATATCAAATAAGGCAAGTGCTGAAGAGTTAAAGTGAAAGAATATAATGCTCCACCAAAAATTAAGAAACAGCTGGAATGCAAATAAAAAATAAGCTTTGCGTTTGCTTTGTTCCGTTGAGTTATTGTTCCAAATTATGCCTAGCGAAATTCCCATAAGTAAGTAAAGCGTTGTCCACACTGGTCCAAAAAGATATGCAGGTGGATTCCATGTTGGTTTGTTTAGTGCGTCAAACCAAGGATTATTGTTTGCACTTACTAAAAGTCCGCTTACTATTCCTATACTTTCGCATAAAAGAATTGCAATGATGAATTTCCATGTAGGAGATAATTTTTTTGTGGCTTCCATTGGTAAGTTTTATGATTTAATTTTTTTCAAAGACCCAATCAATTTTTTTTGGGCCATGATGTTTGTTTATTTAATTGTAATGAAGATTATTTGTGAATTGAATTATGGCTTTTTATTTAAACCTTTAATTCACCTTCGTTGCCTGTAATTAAATTTGTTCCTGTAACAACGGATACTACCATCTTTAAAAGTTTATCATTTTGTTTCCGTCCGTATCCCAATAGTAGGCAGTAGTTGGGGTAACTTTAATTATAGAAATATTAGGGTCGTCTTTACCTTCTTTAAACCAAGTTTTAGCAAATGGTGTCCATAGTTCTTCAATTTTTGTTTTGTCCAAAATTATTTCGGCTTCTCCGTTTACAACTAAATAGCTGCTTTTTGCAGGATGAGAAAAAAATAGTTGCACATTTTTATCAGATATAATAGCTTGGTTTTTATCGCTACTCTTTTCGCTAAAAAACCAAATATTGCCTTGGTCGCAAACTTTTATTGCTGACATGGGTCTGCAAGTAGCGCCATCATCTGTTTTCAAATTGGTGCAAAAAAGACAAACCATTATGTCATCTACCAAACTTTTTAATTTATCAATGGCTTCTTTTTGGTTAAGATTTTCAGTATTGCTCATGTTATGTTTTATTAGTGATAATTACAATTTGTTGTATAACTTCAACGATACAAAACTCTTGTTTTTGTGGTTCGCAACCATTACATAATTAAAGATAATGGTTACATCATTTTGATGAATTTTTCCAATTGTATTGAAGCATAAAAAGTAAATAAATTATTTAATTCACCAATTTAGCTAGCACAAATATCTGCTTTTCCTGTTGCTACGTAAATGTTAAATACATTTCCAATATTGATGATGGAAATGTATTTAGTGGCTGATCTTTTTATTCCTTAACAAATCTAATTACATTTAATGTTCTATTCTTATTTTTTATCTTCATAAAATATACACCAGGACGTAAGTTATCTATATTAATTTGTGTACTTTCCTTCAATAAAAAAATCTCCTCATTGTGTTTTTTACCAAGCATATCATAAATAGTAATGGTAGAATTCTCATAATTTGCATAATTAATAGTTATATTATTTACACTTGGATTGGGATATACACTAACTATATTTTCATTAGTAATTGAAATAACTCCTGTAGTAAAAGTTGTATCACAAATAGGGTTAGTTGTAACTAGTGGAGCAAAAAACTTTGCTAAATTATTTTCTCTTAAAATAGAATTGTCATACGCATGGCATGGATTATTAATTTGATCTGTGCAACTACCTGTTCCAAATAAAAAACTGTACGGAAAATTTGTTGTGGTAAATTCATCATGAATATTATAACCATATCCATTATTGGTGTTCCAATTGCTAAAAGCCCTACTACCATATAACTTTGCAGTATTTGCTATTCCATAGCAATTGTAACCATTTGTCATACACCACGACAAACCAGCATAAACACCACCACTATCAATAGGCACAACTAAATCACAAGGCTGATGAAAAGAGTATATTGCAGGTTTGGATGAATTTGCTTTGTGATTTTTGAGTAAATCACTCAACATGGCACCATACATATTTCCAATTCCTTTTATTTGAAAACTTGTATTTGTAGGTTCAATTGTACCATCAATATCTCCTAAATCTGGTCGTGCTACATTAACACCGTTAAAACTTTCTCCAACACAATATTGACAACTTAATGCACTACTAACAGGATTAGGTGCATTAGTAATTGCATATGCTTGAAATGGTTTTTCAATAATGGTATCTAATAATCCTATTCCAAGTGCAATCAAACTACCTGCGCTTTCTCCTGCCACAAAAATATTGTTTGTATCAATTTTTAAAGAGGCATTTCTATTAATTAGATATCGCAAAGCCCCTTTGCCGTCTTGTATAGCTCTATAATATGATCGATACCATTCTGCACTATCAGTTGCAAAAACACATGAGTAATTTGGGTAATTACAATTCCAAGCTACATCATCTGGTATAAAACCTAATCTATAATTTATGGTAGCTGTAACATAACCTCTTTTAGAAAATTGTTTGCATAAGTTTGTCATTTCATTTTTATCTCCTGCAAGAAATGCACCTCCATGTATTCAAATAAGTAGCGGTTTTCTTGAAACATGGTTGATGTCATCGCAAATTGGTGTATAAATATCCATTGTTAAAGTATCTATACTTCCGTTAAAGTTTACCGCAGTGCCATAAGTAATATTTAATGTACTATCATAATCGTATTTTTTATCTACCCATTGTTGTGCATTTAGGTTCAAATGCAAAAGGCATAAAAATAGTAATGTTAATTTATTTGTCATTTTTTTATTATTATTTTGTTGTTTTAACGCGGTGTTGTTTTGCTGCTAACGTCAGTCTGTCCATGATACGTTTTACAAATCAAAAGTAGGTTATTTTTATGCGATATGGCGAAGGCTTAAAAAATAGTTGGAATAATTATTTGCAAAAAAGAGGTTACTTAAAATTGCTTTCTTGGGTTTGTATGTGTGCAAAAATCGTAAAAAAACAAAAGCGAGTTTTTCCATCAACTCCTTGAATATTTTTTTCTAAAGCACGAGAAGAACGAATGTGGTTTAGGTAGCCATACAAAAATTGTTTCAATAAATCTTTTGCGTTATAAGCTGGACGGCTATTCAAAGCTCGACTTTATTTTAAAATTGTAATCTTCTAATTAAATACTATTGATAAAGGCATCAATCACCCTCAGCTGTTGGTCTGCATCAATAATTTGATTTAAAGTTTAAGAAAATAATACGCTTTGATCCCTATCTTTTCCTTAAACCCAAATTAATCAATAAAAGATTTGAAAAATCGAACTACTTGATTTAGTTGGGTTAATCCCGTGCCGAAGCCTCGGCAAAGAAAATGTTAGCAGTTTTGCATAAAACTGATTTATAGTTTCTTTATCGATTATGCATTTCCAATGCGTAATTCGGGTTAAAATGATTTCATAAACGTTTTGCACACATGCTTATTTGCCGAATGCAGAATGATAAAATGTTAGACAAGTATAATGATAAAAACGAAAACTAAATGCTGAATTGTAAGTTCAGCTTAGCTAATTTATGAATCATATTTATGGCTAGTTATTCAACCTTAGATGATATAATGCTTAAATCATTTCCCGATAGTATCATTTTATATTGAGTTGTGATTGGTAAGAACTTATAACAAGTTTTGGAATAAGTAAATCTTACGTGTATGTTTCCATCCTTTAATAAGTAATCATGTTTTAGTTTGCCTGTTGATTGAGCACAGGGGTTTGGTGCATTATCGATTTTGGTAATTATGCTGTCGCGAATTATTTGATAGAATTTGTCTGGATTAAATAACATATATCCTGGAAGGTAAGTATTCAACGAGTCTTTGTTAACTTTTTTAAAAGATTGCAAACGACTGTTGTTCCATTGGTTTTTTTGTCCATAATATATAAAATCTGTCGTCTCATAAAACTTATACCAAGAGTTGTCCCATGCGGAGTTCATGCCGGTATCATAAAAATCATTAAAATATACTTGAGAACTAACCACCTTAGCTTTGTCAAGATAATTTCCAGCTTTCACCTTTTCAATATTCACCTTTGTTAAACCGCATGAGGTTAAAAATAAAAGTATTAAATAAATGAACGTTGATTTTGGCATGCTGAGTTTTTTATAATTAACATAACGGTTTAGCTTAGTGAATATGGACAATCGAAGCACAAATGTTGATGCGGGGAACTGAACTTTCGGTTACTTCCGCCTGAGGCAAATTGTAGGAAAAAAGTACTGTTGAAAATATGCTGTTAGCATTTCGTGCTTCTGTTTGTCCCGCATTATTGTTATTTTTCAAAGTCAAGGTTTACAGGTTCTTTATTTGGCATCAAAGCTTCTTTATCTTTTCCTGTTGTTGGAACAGTATTATCAACAATTTCAAATTTTATTTCGTCAAACCAAATTTGTCCAGTACCTACAAGTAAAGCTCCATAAGCAAGGTTTGATGAATGTAATGGAACATCTAAAACTATCTCATATTTCGTCCAATCAGTTGTACCTTTAATTGACCTATCTTTTTTTCCATCTTTCAAGTTGTCAAAACTAAGTGCATTGTTTGAACTTTTTTCATCAACACGAAACCAAATTCCTGCCCAATCAGAAACATTTTGTGTCTTAACTAAACCAGTCATACGAACTCTTTTGCCAAGATAATTGTCGGGCAAGCAGTCTTGCATTAAAGTGCCAAACCCTTTGCTTTTTTTACTTTTGCATTTAATGGTAGCTGCGTTTTTTCCATCTTGTCCAGCACCTTTGTCAATCCCCATATCGTAGTTTTTTGGGTCGCTACCTGCTTTAAACCAGCCTGTAGGCAACGTAAAGGAAAACAGTGTTGCAGTCATTGCAATAAGTAGCAAACCTGCTGAGATTTTTTTTACTGTAGTCATTGTTGTATTGTTTTTTGTTTGTGCCTACTTTGTTTGTTGGTGTTCAGCTTGTCCAATTTACTTATATATACGTATTGTCGTTCTGTAAAGTTACACCTTTCATTTTATTTGCCCGATAACGGCAGAGTGTGAAAAAACTCATCCACATTCTTCATGGTAAAACTGCTTAAAAATAATGGTAAAAGCAAATACTAATGATGTTATTTTTGTGTGCTGATTTAACACATGGAATACATCACATCTACCAACCGCAACCAGGTTGAATTACATTGCCTAGAATCGTTAATAAAAAAAGATAATGCAGTAAGGTTTATAGAAGCTTAGGTGCTGGTGTTTCTGTCTACCGTGCTTGTAAACCATTGCATTGTTAAGTTGTCGTATCATTGAGTGTCGACTGTGCGTTGCGTTTTTTATTTTTTTTGAAGCGTTGGTCCCGAAAGCTTTTGGGATTAAAAACAATTTTTCTTTTGGGTCGGCTTTGCAAGCTATATTAAAAGCGTTGGTTGTGTGTTGGCTTATGCGGTTTTTAATTGTGCTTGCAAAATGCGCTGCTTTTTCTCTTTCTATCCATTTATAAATATTTCTTGGTCTAAACCTTTTTTGTGTCTGTGAATTGAATCTAACAATTGTAGTAAATCTTCTTCTTCGATTTTACCGATGTCAAAGTTTGTTTTCTGTTCGTCATATCGTTTTTTGTTTCCTGATTTTTTAATACTAATGTCGATGTTGGCTGGAGTAAAGAACTTGGCTTTGTTGTTAAGATGCTTCTTAAATTCATTTACGTAAATTCCAATTCCTGCAAAATCAAAATCGCCAAAGTGTAAGTAATTGTTTGGGATTGATTGCAACCACTTAATTAAATCTTTACTTTGGTTTTGAGGATAACGACTTACAAAAAGCGGTTTGATGTTCTTAAACAAATATTTCTGTTTGTCAATGTGCCGAAAGTTTTCGGGGTTCTCAATTCCTACAATTGTTATGTCTTGCTCGGGAATGAAACTTTCAAAGTCATAAATGAAATTGAATGTTCCATTAGTCGGAAAAATTGTAATGGCTTGTCCGTTTAATGTTGCAAGGGCAGGAGAGTAGCAATTCACCAAAAAACCTTTGAAAGTTCGTAATGATTTTATTTTAGAATCAGCAGCAACAGAAACAAGGTCGGCACGAAGTAATCCTTCTTTCTTAAAAGTTTCAACGTATGTG
>JAUCCO010000095.1:0-13490 GCA_034676125.1 Bacteroidia bacterium | reverse complement strand
AATAAATTATAGCCCGTATCATATTTTGCAATAAAATAATCGCCTCTTGCATAACTAACAACTGTTGCAGTTGTAATATCAATGTCAATACCATTTCCACCTCCATCACCACTAACTGCACCAGCAATAATTATATTACCATCTTCATCAATTTTTGAGGCGTGTACTTGTATATTGGTAAATTTATAGGTTGGGGGAAATGGGGAAAATACACTAGTACCTTGCAGTTTGTTCGCGCTATGTAAGGTTCCATTGGGGTTAATTTGCGCCAAATAAACACTAGAGTTTCCGCCTCCTGCAACAGTAGTTCCTGCTATTGTAACCTGACCACTAAATACTCCTGTAACAAATATTTTTCCTTGAGGTGTAAAATCAATTCCTTTGGGCCAATTTTGGCTACCAGCATTTGATGTAAATGCGTGCGACCAAACATAATTTCCGTATTTATCAAACTTTACTAAATAAGTTGCACTATACCAATTTGTTGGCAAACCACCAGCATTTGTAGATGTTGCATTTACAACATTAACTCCTGGGTCTAAATCAACAATTCCTTTAAACGAACCAATAACATAGGTGTTACCCAATGGATCTGTTTTTGATGTTAATGGTGTTATTCCCGAACCATTATAATAAGCTTGTGTGTTTGAAATGTAAATTTGGCTACCCCAAGTAAGTTGAGGGGTAATTTGTGCACTTACCTTAATACTAACCAATGTGGTTAGCACAAGTAATAATAGATAGCCAAAACTTGGCCGATTGTTTAGGTAATTAGTTAGTAATTTCATGCTTTTATAAATTATTTAACACGAAAGTTGCTAATACCTTTTTGTACACCAAAAGCGTTTTACCAAATCATCATTTCAATTAAGTAAATTATGTGTATGTTGAGTTAAACAATGTATTATTGCTACAATGAAACTAAAACATGTACTATTAAGTTGTGTGTTATTGTTTGGTGCAATTGCCTTTGGGCAACAACCCGTTTATAGGCAACTGGGTAAGCAAGATGGTTTGCCTAGTAATACCATTTACAGCAGTTTACAAGATAGGCAAGGTTATCTTTGGTTTGGTACCGAAAAAGGTTTGGTAAAGTATGATGGGCATTCTTTTAAAATATTTACCCATCCCAAAATGACAGGACAAGCAGTATCTGATTTGCAATTAGATAAGTTGGGTAGGGTATGGTGTCAAAATTTTATTGGGCAACATTTTTACGCATTTAACGATTCGTTGTTTTATCCCACAAAAATTAAAACTGCTGGATTTTATATTCCAATCGTAATTGATAAAAAGGATCAAATTTATATTACGATAGACGACTCTATTTTTGTATATAATAAAAGTTTAAATCTTGTTGATTCTGTTTTTGTAGGTAGGGAGTTTGCTTCACCATTTTTATTTAATAACCAATTTACATTTACGGCTGATAGCTTTTTAATGAGGTATAATAAAGGAAATGTGCAAACTATAAATAATTACCCTCAATTTAATTCTCAATATTCTCGTTTGCATACCTTTAATATCAACCAAAAAATATTTTGTTACCCTAAACCTTTTAGCGAGTCGATTATTTATCAAGTATATCCAAGTAAAAAACGCATTCAATTAACAACCGATTTTGGCAAAGCAAGTATTCAAACCGTATCCGTTACAAACGACTCGTTAATATTTATAAACACTACAGATGGAACGTATTTATTTAACCGCAATCTTAGCGTGGCAATTGGCAATAAACCACTTTTTAAAGGATATAGTATTTCGGGTGTTTTGCAAGATAAAAATGGCGCATATTGGATAACCACTTTAGGTAAAGGCATTTTGTATATTCCAAGTTTAAGTGCCATGCAGTTTAGTGTGTTTGATGAGCTTTTGTTAAGGTCTTGTACCTATAAAAACGGGGATGTATTAGTTGGTGGAAACTCAGGTGTGGTTTATACCCTCAACACTAAACAAAATAAATTACAACCCTTTTTAACAATTAATGCCAAGCAGCAAATAAGTAGTTTATTGTTTGATAGTATTACCGATGTTTTATTTGCAGGAAATGGTAGATTAAACATATTTAAACACCAAAAACAAATTGGATATGTTGATGCTGCTATCAAAGAAATTAAAAAAGTAGATAGAGGCACATTTATTTATGCTGCATCAGGGTTAGTTGGTTTAATTTGTTTTGATTCATCGGCTTTTGAAAAAAATTGGCAACCAAGGCTTAACTTAATTTCCACCAATAAGCATTATCGGGTTTATCGGTTTATATCAAACACAGAAGGACTAAGAAACATCACCATTTCTTATCATCAACCAACCCAAACCATTTATGTAGGTACATCAAAAGGGTTATTACAAATATCCAAAAACAATGACGCTTTTTTACCCTATAACAATAAACCCGTAATTGCTACTAATTTAGAGTGGGTTAATAATGAACTCTATGTTTCAACCGAAAATTTAGGAGTTTTAAAATTATCGTATAATCAATTGTTAACCGTTAATCATTTAATGCCTAAGGTAGGTAAAACGGTAACTAGGTTAAAGTATCAACACAAAATTCTTTATGTTTTATCAGAAAATGGGGCATTTGCTTTCAATCCTGTAACTGCAAAATTTACTTCAATAATCGCTGGGTTTGGACAATCCAATATCGAAGAGTATAAAGATATTGTATTTAATCAACAACAAATTTACTTAGTTGGAGGCGATTTGGTAATGCTGTTGCCCTTAAATCCTCCTTCGGTTCAACACAGAAATGAAGCTTTAGCAATAACACATTTATACAGTAATTACGTACCATTTGATAGTAAAAAAGTAGTGCGTTTATCTCCTTCGCAAAATAACATCCGCATACTTTTTTCGGTGCCATGGCTTAACTTAAATGATAAATTAAACTTTGCCTACAAATTAAATGATGCTGACTGGGAAAACATAGATGGTGGAAATAGAGAGCTTAATTTATTAGCCTTGTCTCCAAATAAATATACTATACAAATAAAGGCCGAAAGTACTTCGGGTTTTGAGTCAAATATCGAAAAGGTTTCGTTTGAGATATTGCCTCCAATATGGGAAAGATGGTGGTTTTATTTTTTGATGATAGTGTTTGTTGGTGCTATTTTTTATGCATTGTATGCTTATCGTATCAAACAAATTAACCGTCAAAATAAATTATTAGCCGATAATTTTGAACTTGAAAAAAACCTTCAAAAATCAATGCTAAGTTCTATAAAAGCGCAAATGAATCCTCACTTTATTTTTAATGCACTTAATACCATTCAGTCGTATATATACTTAAATGATAAACAAAATGCCTCACGTTTTTTAGCCAAGTTTTCATCACTTACCCGAAAAATATTAGAGATGAGTAATGCCGATACTATATCATTAGATATGGAATTAAGTTCGTTGCAATTATATTTAGAGTTAGAGAAAATGCGCTTTGAAGAAAGTTTTGAATTTAACATTAAGGTTGATGAAAATATTCAAACTGCAATGATACGATTGCCCTCTATGATTTTGCAGCCATATGTTGAAAATGCTATTAAACACGGTCTTTTGCATAAAGATGATGACCGAAAATTAAACATTCATTTCTCCCTAAATCAAACCAATTTAATAGTAAGTATTGATGATAATGGAATTGGAAGAAAACGTGCATCGCACATTAATGCTACAAGAAATGAACAACATCAATCATTTTCTACGCAAGCCAACCAAACTCGTTTGGAATTGCTAATGCAAAGCAAAAAAAACAAATTGGTGGTTGAGTATATTGATAAAGTAGATAACCAAAAACAAACTATGGGTACCACCGTAATATTAACCATTCCTGTTATCGAAAATAGTTTAGTGAATTAATATATAGATTTGGTGAACCGCCTATAAGTGGTTAAACACTAATAATTAGTTTTGATGAAAATGATACGAGCCATTATTATTGATGATGAAAATAAAGCCCGACAATTGCTACAAGCAATGTTAAGCGATTTGTGTCCTGATGTGCAAGTAGAAACCATATGCAATAACTTAGCTAGTGGTATAAAAGCAATTAAACAATACAAACCCAATTTGGTATTTTTAGATATTGAAATGCCTGGACATAATGGTTTACAATTGCTAGATTTTTTGCTTGAAGAGGAAATTACTTTTGATATAGTTTTTGTTACTGCATATAGCGATTACGCAATTAGTGCATTTAAATTAGAAGCCATAGATTATCTGTTAAAGCCTGTAGATGCCGACCTGTTAGTGGCTGCGGTTGAACGTTGTAAAAAAAATCACTTATCCGAATTAGAAAAATACCAACTTCTTAAACATCGTTTTAGTAGAGCACATTACGATAAATTAGCCATTTCTCAGTTAGAAGGAATAAGATTAATAGAGCATGATAAAATTTTGTATTTAGAAGGTGATGGATCTTACACCAAAATTATTTGTAAAGATGGCGAACAATACACAGCCAGTAAAAATTTAAAATATTTTGAAGGTGCATTAAACACAAACCCCGACTTTTTTAGGTGCCACAAATCGTTTATTATAAATACTAAATTTGTACAAGGGCTTACAAAAGGGGAAAAACCAACTGCCACTATTCTTAATCAAGGCATCTCCGTTTCGGTTGACAAAATTGATGAATTATTAGACATGCTTAAAATTAATAACCAACCTAAGTAAGCTTGATTATTGGCCGCTGATGTAACTTTTGTAACTTAGTAATTAAAGGTGTAGTACAAACAAACAATCGAAAAATAAGTACTTATTGCATGGTTAATTTTTTTTAAACATTTAGCACAGATTAGTTTAAATGCTAACTTGCGGCAAATGGGTTTTAACTATACACTTAAAGTGAAATTAGGTTTGATATTAACTCTAATTATATAAACTAACAATCTGTTAAAATTTATTTTAAAATCGTGACTTTTTGCTAGAAATTAAGGATAGCATTTTATTTAACTTACGCATCTGTTTATTTATGGACGATTAACAAATTTGTTTCTGTTTTTGTAAATTTACCGAAGTATACTTATTCCAACTAATCTGATCGTATTTCTCTCCAATTTACAACCATTTCATTTTACCACTACACCTAATTTTACATCAACCCACAAAAAAAGCGACCTTAAATTAATAAAGTCGCTTTGGGTTTAAACGATATTTAATTAGTTTTTAAACGATTTACCATTCATTAAAAAATACTCCGTTAAAGTATCTTTTCCTTTGGTAATATTTACTGCATATAATTTACCATTACCACTTAATTCTATTGTTGCTTTTGTTATGGTATATTCTGGATACATGGTTTGAAGTTGATTAACCACCAATAAAGGTAATTCATTGGCCTCTATTATGGTGTATGTTCTAATCCATTTACCATCTGCACTATATTGCGATTCGTAATTGCGGTTATTGTCTACGTATTTTACCTTGTAAATAAAAACAGTTTCCTTTTCCCAAATAGAATCGATAGCACCAGCCGAATTTTGGCTTAGGTATGATTTAATAACTTGCTCAGGAACTGCACTTTTTTTAATAGGTTGGGTGTTTGATTGTGCCATTGCGGCAACTCCAAATAGGGTAACAATTGTACTTAGTATTATTTTTTTCATATGTTATAGTTGATGTATGCAATATACAGAACAATGTGTATTTTGCAATACTTGGCATAGTGATTGAATAATTGACAGCCCTAAGCCATTAACCCTTATTAATAAATATTAGATGGATATAAATAACGATTTAAACTTCATGTTATCAGGTGTTATAAATGATGATAACGATAGTCCTGAATTTATTTCGCTGCTTTCGCAAGAGGAAGAAGACGAAATGAATAAGGAAATTTTGCCCGAAACGCTGCCAATTTTGCCGTTGCGCAATACAGTTTTGTTTCCGGGTGTGGTAATTCCAATTACAGTTGGAAGAGACAAATCAATTAATTTAATTAAGGATGCACACAAAGGAACCAAGTTGGTTGGTGTAGTAGCTCAAACCAATTCGGATATTGAAGACCCTGCATTTAAAGACTTGCACAAGGTTGGTACTGTAGCACAAATTATTAAAATGTTACGCATGCCCGATGGCAGTACCACTGTTATTATTCAAGGTAAAAAACGTTTTAGAATTGAAGAATGCATACAAACCGAACCATATTTTGTTGCTAAAATTGCTTCGTTTAACGAAGGTGCAATGGCAGTTGGCGAAAATACCGATGCGCTTATTTCTTCGGTTAAAGATTTGGCCAATCAAATTATTGGATTGTCGCCACATATTCCTACCGAAGCCAGTATTGCTTTAAAAAATATTGATAGCCCAAGTTTCTTGTTAAACTTTATTTCATCAAACCTAAATGTAGATTTAACAGCAAAACAACAGTTGCTAGAATTGGATGATTTTACGGTTAGGGGTAATAAAGTTTTAGGCCATTTGAGTAAAGAAATTCAAATGCTGAAACTCAAAAATCAAATTCAAACCAAAGTAAAAGGCGACCTTGATAAGCAACAACGCGATTACTTTTTGCAGCAGCAAATAAAAGCGCTACAAGAAGAACTGGGTGGCGATTCGCCCGAGCGCGACATTGATGGATTTTTGAAATTAGGTGAAGAAAAAAAGTGGAGTAAAGAAGTTTTAGAAGCGTTTAAAAAAGAAGTTGAGCGTTTACGAAGAATGAATCCGATGGCACCTGATTATGGAGTACAACATAGTTATTTGCAATTGTTGTTAGACTTACCTTGGAGTGAATTTACGGTAGATAGTTTTGATTTAAAAAACGCTAAAAAAATATTAGATCAAGATCATTTTGGATTAGAAAAAGTTAAAGAACGTATACTTGAATACCTGGCGGTAATAAAGCTAAAAGGCGATATGAAAAGCCCAATACTTTGTTTGTATGGCCCTCCGGGAGTTGGTAAAACCAGCTTGGGAAAAAGCATAGCAAAAGCACTTGGACGAAAATATGCACGTATTGCTTTAGGTGGTTTGCATGATGAAAGTGAAATTAGGGGACACAGAAGAACATACATTGGTGCAATGCCTGGCCGTATTATTCAAAACCTTAAAAAAGTAAAATCGAGCAACCCTGTTTTTGTGCTTGATGAGATAGATAAAATTAGTAGAGATTTGCGTGGCGACCCGTCAAGTGCATTGCTTGAGGTGCTTGACCCTGAGCAAAACAATACTTTTCATGATAACTTTGTGGAGATTGAATACGATTTAAGTAATGTACTTTTTATCGCTACTGCAAACTCATTAGATAGCATTCAACCTGCCTTGTTAGATAGGATGGAAATTATTGAAATTAACGGATATACGCTAGAAGAGAAAGTACAAATTGCCAATAAATATTTATTACCAAAACAACTCGAAAATCATGGATTAAAAGTGTCTGATTTAAAAGTAGACAATAAAGCTTTTGAGAAAATTATAGATCAATATACACGTGAAAGTGGAGTACGTGGTTTAGATAAACAAATTGCCCAATTGGCTAGGTATACGGCTAAAGAAAAGGTGATGAACAATGCCAAACATTTAGCTGTTTCTGTTGATAACCTGAGCAAGATTTTAGGGGTTGAAAAGGTTGATAAAGAAACGTATGCCGACAACAGCAATGCAGGTGTAGTTACAGGTTTAGCATGGACATCTGTTGGTGGTGAAATTTTATTTATTGAAAGCAGTTTAACTCCCGGAACAGGCAAACTTACTTTAACAGGTAAACTTGGTGATGTAATGAAAGAATCGGCAATTACGGCATTAACTTACCTTAAAGCACATGCCCAAGATTTTAAGATAGAAGCCGAATTGTTTAATAAATATGATGTGCATATACACGTTCCGGCAGGTGCTGTTCCTAAAGATGGTCCATCAGCAGGAGTTACTATTTTAACATCGTTAACCAGCTTATTTACCCAGCGCAAAGTAAAATCGCAATTAGCCATGACTGGTGAAATAACATTACGCGGAAAAGTACTACCAATAGGAGGGGTTAAAGAAAAAATATTAGCAGCAAAACGTGCGGGTATTACTGAGATTTTATTACCTGAGTCGAATAAGAAAGACGTTGATGATATTGCTAAAATTTATACCAAAGGACTAAAGTTTAAATACGTTAGTGATATGATGGATGTGGTTAAATTTAGTATTTTAAAAGAGAAAGTAAGTAACCCAATAACGTTTGTAATTGATAAGAAATAACATTCAAACCAAGTTATAAAAAATGGCCTTTAAATTAAATTTTAAAGGCCATTTTTATTTTATTTGTAAATCATTTTTGTTGGAATCGCAATTCTATTCCAGGCATTAATAACTACTATTTGCATAATAATTTGGGCGGTTATTTTTTCTCCAAATACCTCAATACTCTTTTGGTAAGTATCATCACAAACCCCATGATTACCTAGCATTGTTAACTCTTCTGTTAACTGTAAAGCAGCTCTTTCTTCATTGGTAAATAAGTGCGATTCTGTCCAAGCGCTTAATGCAAATATTCTGCGGGCCGTTTCCCCAAGTTTAATCGCATCTTCTGTGTGCATATCAATACAAAATGCACATCTATTAATTTGCGATGCCCTAATTTTAATCAATTCTTTTAACGAATTACTAATTTCAGCATTACTTGAATAGTTTTCTAAAGCCATCATTGCTTTGTAAGCATCTGGCTCAATATCTTTAATTGAAATTCTGTTACTCATCAGTGTTTATATTTTTTGTTTACTAAATTTTTTAAATAATCAGATGTAATGTCATTGCTTATAATTTCATCTAGCCCTTCTAAGTTTTGCAGTTGGATAGCTAGATTTTTCATGGCTTGTATTGCCTTTTTTAAAAATCCAGGACCTAAGCTAACTCTTGCAACGCCCATTTTATGCAATGTTTTTAAATCAGGAATTCCAGGGAAACTAAGCAGGTTTATTGGCATGTTAAGTTGCTTAACAAGCTTTTCAATCTCGGCTTTATTGTTCAATATCATGGGATAAAAACAATCTGCACCTGCTTCTTTATAAGCCAAACCCCTTTTTAATACCTCATCAAATCTTGCTTCAGCAGATGGGTATGGTGTATCATGAATTAAAACGTCTGTTCGTGCATTAATAAAAAGTGGAATATCATGTTGGGCAGCAACTTTTTTTATGATGCCAATTCGGTTACATTGTTCTTGAATGCTATACATGCTGCCAGTTTGCCTATTGGTATCTTCTATGTTAATACCTGCAATACCTGTTTTTAAAAATAAGCCAATGTGTTCTTCTAATTGTTTATCGCCATCACTATATGCACTTTCTATATCAGCAGTTACTGGAATAGATACAGCAGCAACAATTTTATTAAGGATTACGAGTAACTCATCAAGTGGCATTTTTTCGCCATCGTTATAGCCATTTGTATAAGCAATAGAGGCGCTTGCCGTAGCAATGGCTTTGTAGTTTAGGCTTTCAAGTAAAATTGCACCTAATGTGTCCCAAATATTTGGAAGAACTAGCAACTCGCCCGAATGATGAAGTTGATGTAATTGTATTGCTTTGTTTTTTTGAGAAGTGTTCATGCCTGTTATTTATTATTACACCATAAAGGTTAAAACCAAATTAATCAATAGCAGATTTGAAAAATCGAACTACTTGATTTAGTTGGGTAAATCCCGTGCCGAAGCCTCGGCAAAGAAAATGTTAGCAGTTTAGCATAAAACTGATTTACAGTTTCTATATCGATTATGCATTTCCAATGCGTAATTTGGGTTTAATCAATACCAACAAACAAAGGTAAAAAGTGAAACTACAATTGGTAGCTTATTAGGGATTTTTTTTATGATATTTATTACCTACTTGGCCATAATTATTATGGTTTAAAACGATTGTTGCCAGTATTGCTAACAAGCTAGGTTAAACGTAGCGTGATAAATTAGTTTTGCAATTTAACTAGTAATCATTCAATACAAATCGTATTTTACTAACCTTAGCTTTATAGGTGAAACATAATTTTGTTGAGGTGAAACAAAAGATGAAACAAATGGAAATCACCCACCATAATTCTAAACAAAACGAAATAGCATAAAAGCAAAAAAAAACTCCAAGTAATTGAACTTGAAGGTTTTAAAATTCTTTAAAACTAGTTTGTGATTCCGCTGGGATTCGAACCCAGGACCCCTACATTAAAAGTGTAATGCTCTACCAGCTGAGCTACAGAATCGACTTAAAACATTTTTTTTGTTTGAAGTGGTGCAAAAGTAAACTTTTCTTTCACATTCTTACAATACGAATTTAAATGTTTTAAATATTTCCAGTTCACTATTAATAATTAGTTTGTTACAGCTACAGATAAATTTTAAAAGTATAAATTTCTAAACTATTTTAGTTGCCTAAAATTATATTAAATGTGCTTTGCTACTTCTTCCGTGTTTAAGGCTTCTATTGTTAAAAAGGACTTTGAGGCTTCGTTTTTACATTCCGATTTTGATAATAAAATAGTTGCTGTAAATAAGGATGAAGAATTACGCATGTTTCATATTAATGGTTTTACACATCCTAAAATTCCTGTTATAACAAATAAAGCAACCCATTTAGTGCAAGGTTTTAATTGGGGCCTAATTCCTACTTGGGCAAAAGATGAGCAAACAGCATTTGATTTGCGCAAATTAACGCTTAATGCAAAAGCAGAAACCTTGTTTGAAAAACCATCTTTTAAAGATGCGGCTATATCCAATAGGTGTATAGTGTTGGTATCAGGTTTTTTTGAATGGAAAACTGTGGGTAAAGACAAAATACCACATTATATTTATTGTACTGATATGCCAATAATGGCACTTGCAGGCCTATATTCCACTTGGCAAAACCCATTAACTAATACCATCATTAATACTGTAACCATTATTACTACTAGTGCTAACGAATTAATGGCCGAAATACACAATACCAAAAAACGTATGCCAGTTATTTTGCCTAAAAACCAAATTAATAATTGGCTAGCTATTGATTATGCGCATAGTTTACTTGTACCATTTGAAAGTGCAAATATGCAAGCGCATGAAATTAGTAACCTTATTACTTCACGCTCATTAAACACAAACGTACCCGAAGTAATTTTACCATTTACTAGCCAACTTTTTTAATAAGCGCATAACATGCGCAAATATGCATTTAAAATCTTTCAGGTAGTTTATTATGAGCAAATTTTAAGCGCATAACAATAGTTTGTGTAATGTTGAAACATTTAATTTTTAAAAGCATCATACATATAACTCCTTTTTATATATTCGTATTTGTAAACCAAGCTCCTAGTATATTAATCTTTTACTTTTTACAATTGATTTAAATTTAATAGGCTTAAACTTTGGTTTCCATTTAAATGGCAAAAGTTAAGAAAGAAACCGATAGTGGAGATTTGCAAGCACCTTTAAAATCTAATAAAAAGCGTGAGCAAGTAAAAGAAAAATCAATTGAAGTTACCCTTTGGGAGGCTGCTAATAAATTAAGAGGCAGTGTAGAGCCAGCCGAATATAAACACGTGGTGTTAGGACTGATTTTCTTAAAGTTTGCCAGCGACAAGTTTGAAGAACACCGAACCAAACTTATTGCCGAAGGCAAAGAAAAGTATATTGAGCAGCCTGAGTTCTACAACATGAACAATGTGTTTTTCTTGGAAGAAACTAGCCGTTGGAGTTACCTCATTAAAAAATCAAAGCAAAACGATATTGCATTGCTGATTGATACAGCCTTACACACCATAGAGAAAAATAACAAAGCTTTAAAAGGTGCATTGCCTGATAATTACTTTTCTCGTTTGGGTTTAGATGTTACCAAATTGGCTTCGTTGCTTGATACCATAAACGACATTGATACCACCAAAGACCCTAAGCAAGATGTGGTTGGAAAAGTGTATGAATACTTCCTTTCCAAATTTGCATTGGCTGAGGGTAAAGGCAAGGGAGAATTTTACACACCAAAAAGTATTGTAAACCTGATTGCCGAAATGATTGAACCTTACAAGGGAATTATCTATGACCCTGCTTGTGGTTCGGGTGGTATGTTTGTGCAATCTATCAAGTTTATTGAAGCACATAATGGCAACAATAAAGAAATTTCTATTTACGGACAGGAATATACCAATACCACTTACAAACTGGCAAAGATGAACCTTGCCATCCGTGGAATAAGCGGAAACTTAGGTGAAAAAGCTGCCGATACTTTTGCAGACGACCAACACAAAGACCTGAAAGCCGATTACATAATGGCAAACCCACCTTTTAACCAAAAAGATTGGCGTGCCGAAAATGAGTTGAAAGACGACCCACGTTGGAGAGGTTATGATGTGCCGCCCAAAAGCAACGCCAACTATGGTTGGATTTTGAATATGGTTTCTAAACTCTCCGACAATGGCATTGCAGGTTTTATATTGGCAAATGGTGCATTGAGTGGTGGTGGCGAAGAATATAAAATACGCAGAAAGCTGATTGAAAATAATTTGGTTGAAGCCATTCTGGTATTGCCACGAAACTTGTTTTATACCACCGACATCAGTGTAACACTTTGGATTCTTAATAAGAACAAAAAAGGCCAGATCCGAAATATTGGCGATGAAAAACGCCAATACCGTGATCGTGAAAAAGAAATCCTGTTTATGGATTTGCGCCAACTGGGTGAACCATTTGAAAAGAAATTTACGCAGTTTTCTGATGATGATATTAAAAAGGTAACAAGCACTTACCACCAATGGCAAACCAAAGCAATTGAAAACATTCCTGAGTTTTGTTATTCCGCTTCGCTTGAGGAAGTAGCCAAAAAAGATTTTTCGCTGGTGCCAAGCAAATACATTGAGTTTGTAAACCGTGATGAGAATATTGATTTTAACGAAAAAATGCAAACCCTTAAAGGCGAATTTGCCGACTTACTAAAAGCCGAAACACAGAGCAAAAATGATTTATTAACCGTGTTTAAAGAATTGGGTTATGAAATCAAATTATAAACCTTTAGGCAAATATATTCAGCCTGTTGTTGGGCGAAATAATGATTTAGGCGATTTGCCATTAATGGGTTTGAGTATTCAAAAAAAGTTTATTCCTTCTATTGCAAACACAATAGGAACGGATATGTCAACATATAGAACCATATACAAAAATCAATTTGCTTTTGGTCCTGTTACTTCGAGGAATGGCGATAAAATTACTATTGCATTGTTCAATGATTATGATAAAGCTTTAATTTCTCAGGCTTACATTCCTTTTGAAGTAAAGGACAATAACGAACTAGATGCTGAATATTTAATGATGTGGTTTCGTAGACCAGAGTTTGACCGTTACGCAAGATTTAAAAGCCATGGAAGTGCAAGAGAAATTTTTGATTGGGAAGAAATGTGCAATACTCTTTTGCCCATTCCCCACCCCGACAAACAAAGAGAAATTGTAAAAGAATACAACACCATACAAAACCGCAGAGCCCTTAACCTACAACTCATACAAAAACTCGAAGAAACTGCACAGGCTATTTATAGGGAGTGGTTTGTGGTGTTTGAAT
>JAUCCO010000094.1:0-13500 GCA_034676125.1 Bacteroidia bacterium | reverse complement strand
GCTAATAAGAATAAGCCTTATAGAGATTTTGACCAACTTTTTTGACCATTAACCCGAAAAAGTGGCTGTTTATCAAAAGAGGCTGTTTCCTAAATGAAACAGCCTCTTTTACTGTAGCTTATTCGAGCTCGGCCTCATCACCACTTTCTACAGCCAATTCTAAGAGCCTTTATTTTATATTAATATTTAATATAAATCAGTCCAAAATTGTGCAGAAAAAACAATTATCCAAATTGGACTATATATTATTTATAATTGGTATAATCTATTAAACAATAAGATTACTCGCAGCCACAAAGTAAAAATCACCATCTTCAAAGTTTACTGCTTCTTGTTGGGTAAGTGGCGATAATTTAAAATCAACCAATGCATTAATTTGGTAGCCCAATGGTAAAAACAAATCAAAAATAAGTTTACGGTTTTCGGCACTGCTAATTTCCATTTGTATAGTTGGTTTAAACTTAGCAATGGTTTTTATAAAATGAGGCATTACGTAAATCTCGTAGCCTTCTACATCGCACTTTAAAAAATCAAATCGGGTAAGGTTTGCAAACAACTCATCGGGCACATGCATAGGTACTTCATAGGTTTTCATATCAGCACCTTCGGCCCCATCAATAACCTTTGTAAGTCCATGCCTAAAAACACCATCAATCATTGGTGTTCCCATTTGTATGGTTTTGTTTTCGCCACCTAAAGCTGTTTGGTGCAAGGTTATGTTTCCAACTCCAAATTGGCTGGTATTTTCTTTAAAAATTCCTGCAAATAAATCAACTGGTTCTATTGCATAAACATGGCCATTTGCACCTGCATGTTTTGATAAAAAAACCGAGTAATAACCAACATTTGCACCAATATCAACACAAACAAAACCGGGCTTAACAAGCTCTTTTAAATAAAACAACTCGGGGTATTTGCTTTTTAAAAACCCTGATTGTATTAAACGAATGTAAACATTACTAACCAATGCCAAATATTTTTGGTGGCCAAGCATTTTTAATAAAAGCGCGCGTAGTTGTTTTTCCATGTTAGTTTGGTGCGTAAATTACTTAGTTTATTTTATATTCACTTGTTTGCGGGTAAAAAAAATAGAAACAACTAGAAATCGGGCAGTAATATTGACGTGGTTTTTATTGCGAATAAGTTAACTTCATTTATTCTGTTTAATAGTAATCTAAAAATCATGATTCGCTATCATAGGGCAGCGGCCCCAAACCCGCCATACTTTTTGTCTTGAAACAAAAAGTATGCAAAAAATTCAAGGCTGTTGAGAATTTTACTACAATCTACTGAGTATGTTTTTTGCTACGCAATCCAAGCCACTGCGTTTCAGGATTGCTTACACAAGGCCACTACACGAAAACATCCTCATTGATTGTTAAGTAAAATTCTCAGAGGCCATTTAAGAGTCCTAAAAGCAATCTGTGCAATAAATAAATGTTTTTGTTAGTTCAAACCATAGAGTGCCTTTAGTACTGAAGGTATCTATTACAAGATTTTTATTTAAAGATACCGAGTACAACACAAATTAAAACTATCAGAAATTATATATTTAACACAGCATTTATTAGCAATAAAACTGCGGATTTAAAATATTATTTTACCTCTTCGTAATCTACGTATTCGCCAATGTTTTTGTCGTTTGGTTGTTTTTTATTAGTAATATTTGGGTTGATGGTAATGTTACCATCTTGCTCTTGTGTTTTAGTATTGTTATAGTGGTGGTGGTGTGTATCAAATTTAAAAATTTTTGTTTTTACAGCACCGCCCATGTATTTGCCAAACAACAACCTAAATATCACATAAAACAAAAACAGGTATATTAAAAACTTAATCATTTATTTAATTTTTGTGGCCACAAATGTAAGCATAATACAGCAGCCATCAAACCCAATTAACCTATCAATGTAACCTGTTCGCTGAAAACCGTTTTACCCAAAAATGAGGCCGCTTGGTTATTAAAATTTGTTGTATCATCGGTAGTTAAGTATTGTACTTTTCCCGTTTTGCTACAATATTGCTCCATTTCGGGGTGTCTGTTTAAGTAATCGGCCAAACTATCGGATACTATTTTTGCTTGTGTTAAAATTTTAATATGGCTTGGCGAAAACTGTTTTATTTTCTCCATTAATAATGGGTAATGCGTGCAGCCTAATAAAAACGTATCGATTTTAGGTTGTTGTTGTAATAAATTATTGATGTGTTTTTGCACAAAATAATCGGCACCGGCTGAAAGGTGTTCGTTGTTTTCTACCAACGGAACCCACATGGGGCAAGCCTCTTGATAAACGGCTATTGCTGGATAAAACTTATTAATTTCTACCACATACGATTGAGAAATTACTGTACCATTGGTTGCAAATACGCCCACATTTTGGGTATTGGTGTATTGTCCTATTACTTCTGCGGTAGGCCTAATTACCCCCAATACGCGCGCATCTGGATGATATTTGGGCAAGTACTTTTGTTGTATGGTGCGTAATGCTTTAGCCGAAGCCGTATTACAGGCCAGTATTATTAACCTACAACCGCTGTTTAATAAGTATTTTACACAGCTTAAGGTGTATTCGTAAACGGTATCAAAACTTCGTGTACCATAAGGCGCACGGGCATTATCGCCCAAATACAAAAAATCGTATTGCGGAAATTTTTCTTCAAACTCTTTTAAAACGGTAAGGCCACCATAACCGCTATCAAAAACACCAATTGGTCCTGGTTTTATCATACCGCAACTTATGTTAAAGTTGGTTTTATAGCAATAAAAAAGTTCGTACAGTTAAACCATACGAACTTTTTTAAAAATTAATTAATCTAATTACTCAATAATAACGCGTTTGGTTGCTACACCTTCATTCGTAATTACCTTTATTATGTATATACCTTTTTGTGTAAGGTTAATGTGGTTTGATGTAGTAGTTTCAACCAACTTGCCCGTAATATCAAACACCTGTATTTGGCTTAATATTAAGTTGCTTGGAGTTGTAATATTAATTAGCCCGCTGCTTGGCACAGGGAATATATTAACCACGTTATTAAGTGTATTGTTGGTGTTTAATCCACTACTTAGTTTTACCGCAAAACTTATGTTTGCATCAGCTAAATAGCTTGTGGCTTTTGGTGTGCTAACTTCTTTTACCCAAAGCGTAATATTGCTGTATAGGTTTGGCAAAGTAAAGTTAATGCTATCTGTTGTTAAAGCGCCTTCTAATTGTACCGTATCCATCAAAGTGGTTTGCGTGTTTAAACCAATATAACTAACAGCTACAGTATCAACCAAGGTTTTTGTAAAATATATTGTTTTGGTTTGATTAGCAGACCAAGTTGAATCGGCCATGGTTGTAATATTTAAAGCAGATTGAACAATGGTAAAGTTTGATGATACTGAATTTGTAGCAGGGTTTGATGTTTGAACAACACGAATTTCGGCAGTATTGGTTGGTGCAGAAGTAAGCAAAAACATGTATGTGCTATTTGCCGCAGCTACTTTCCCTAATGTTGTCCAAGGACCCGTTGTGGTTCTAATTTGTATAGTTACGGTATCAATGTTTTGTTGGTTCCAAGTTGCGGTGTAGTTATTACCTCTAACCAGTGTTTCGCCACCTGTAGGGTAGGTTATAGTTAACCAACGTGGTACATCAATTACAAATGTAGTTGCACTTGAATCGGCAATGTTTGCATTGTTTTTATCTTTAATAAATACCATTGCAGTGGTTGTTGTTGTATTAGGAATTGTCCAACCATAAGTTCCTCTATTTCCAGGTACAGTATCAGTTATTAAAACCCATGCATTGGCCGCAGCAGTGCGGTAATAAATAGCCACGGTATCTATATTTTGAGCCGTCCAATTTATATTTTGATTAGTACCAACCATTAAGGTTTGGCCACCGTTTGGCGAAGTTAAATCAACAAAAACTGCATTTGGGTCAGGAATAAATGCCATAGTTGCAAAGTTTATTTTATTAACCCAAGTTGGGTTATCAATAAAAGGATTGCGGTTTTTTTGAACAGAATAAATATACTCGTTACGGGCAATTTCTATTGCGCTAGGTGGATCTTGTTGGTGCCATTGCAATAACACATTAATATCCTGCCCAGCAGGTAGACGCCATTGGTTTGAATTTAGACCATTGTAGTGCACCAACATATAAAACAATGCACGAGCAAGGTCACCTTTTTGTTCATCTCGCGGTTCGTATATTGTTGTACTATTTGCATCAACCCCTAATTTACCTTGCCCTGTAGGCGAAGTGTATGTTGGCGTGCCTACAATAACGCCAAATGGATTATTGCTACGTTTAACATTTGCTATCTCTTGGTTTGCCGGAAACAGGTTATGTAAATCGTTAAATTCGGTAACTTCTCTGCCCCCTACATTTGGCCAAGTTCCGCCTGTATTACTAGGCATCCAGCTTTGGGCAAAAGTATGTTCGCGGGTTAAGGTACCAGCGTTTGTACCCGTCCACCATACAAAAGGTTCTGCGTATACATGTCTAAAACCAGTATACACACACTCTACTATTTTTTTGCCACTTGCAGTATCTCTGGCTAAATAACCATTAACCATACTTGGGATATAATTGCTATAAAAAACGGTATCGTGTGGATTACGAATTTTAGCAGCTAAATCTGTAACAAAAGTTATTTTGTTGGTATCGATAGTGCTATAATAATTACCCGGTGTACTACCCAAAGTAGTAGCAGTTGCTGTTGGTGCTGCTGTAGTGTTGTAGTTTTCGTAACCAGCATTACCATTAAATGCAAATGCAGCAAAAGAATAGGCAGTGTTTGCTAAAATATAGTTAGGATTTAATAATGCTGTATCATCACCAATGTATGCCACTTGTGCATTTCCAATATAATCTCCCCGCAGGTATGTTGTGCCATCTACTGGAACATCGGTAATAGTAGCAGCCGTTTTGCGCAATAAAATATATTTTTCGGCAGCAGCAGCCCGGCTAAAGCTTACGTTTAACATGTACGTTTTTACGTTTGATATATTAACCGCACCAACTTGGTTGGCTGGTTCAGAAGCAAATTGTCCACCAATTGCATAAAGATTTACTTCAAAAGGATTTCTCTCTACATCATTGCTATATATTTTTATAGTACCATATCTTGAACCGTTTGCTCCTGCATTAAAATATACCGAAAACGTATCAGTTCCATTATTAAATGGGGTAATACTATCAAAAGCACCAATGCTAAAATCGCTTGCATTAGCACCAGATACTATCATACTATCTATTTTCAAATCAGCAGAATTCCCAAAATTTTCGATAGTAAATAGTTTGCTTGTTGGGTTACCAAAATCAAACACATTTCCATTAACTAAAGTAGTGGTATTTTGTTTAACCAAAATTCCTTTAGCTGGTGCTGGTGAGTTTAATATTAAAACACTATCAAGTGCTACGTTGGATCCGTTTTGTTTATCAGCATAAAAAAACCTTACATACCTGCTATTGGCATTTAATGTTTCAGAGTAACGTGTTAATGTAATTGTCATGGCATTAAATGTTCTTAAATCATTCCAGCTATTACCATCAACCGACTCTTGCACTTTAAACGAACCTGCAAATGGCGGATTAGCACCAAAGCCTGTACCTCTAATATAATAACTTAAATTACCAGGTTTATCTGCAAACCAAACAGTTAAATACTCATCTTTACCATCAAGTCTACAAGATAGGGCATCACCCCCAACCGAAAACCCTGCACCCGAATAGGTAAGATTGCCATTGGTTCCTAAACCAGTGGTCCACCCTACAGGCGGAGTTGCAATGCCCGGTGTTGTAAAATTCCAACTTGTAGGTAAAACCGCTTGTGCAAAAGCCAATGCTGGCAACATGCATAAAAAAAGCACTATTTTTTTCATTTTTATTGTTATTAAAAAAAGCATCGCAAGATATACATCCTCAACCCAAAAACATAGAATTTAGATGAACGGTAGGTTAAGTTTGTGTTAACACAGTTGTACCAATAAAAAAACAATGCAAATAATTAATTAAACCACAAAGTTTGGCTTGTTACCAATGGTATAATGATGATATAAAAGGTAAGGTTATGTTTATGCATTAATATTATTATTTTCGCACTTCTATTATGGCGCTTGACCAACTTGATGATGAATTTGTAGATCAGAAGGAAATGAGTTTCTTCGATCATTTTGATGCTTTTCGTGGGCACATTGTGCGCTCGGTTATCGCAATTTTTATACTGTCTGTTGTGGCATTTTTAAATAAATACATCTTGTTTGATGTGATTATTTTTGGGCCCATTCATACCGAATTTTGGACCTACGACATGATGTGTAACCTTTCGCACTATATTACAGATGGGGATGAATATTGCATCAAAGAAATGGGGTTTGTGTTATCAAACATTAGCATGAGCGGCCAGTTTTCGCAACATATTTATGTTTCGTTTATTACAGGTCTTGTATTGGGTTTTCCTTATATTTTATGGGAGTTATGGCGATTTATAAAACCTGCACTTAGCAATAAAGAAATTAAATACGCTCAAGGCTTGGTGTTTTTTAGCTCCATATTATTTTTTATAGGCATTTTGTTTGGATACTTTTTTCTTTCACCATTATCTATAAATTTTTTAGGCTCATACAAAGTAAGTGAATTGGTAAGCAACGAAATTAACCTCGATTCGTATGTTTCGTTTATTACCACTTTAACTTTTGCAACTGGGTTAATTTTTGAAATGCCAATATTGGTTTATTTTCTTGCAAAAATTGGTATTATGGGCAGCAAATGGATGCGCAAAAACAGGCGATATGCAGTAGTTGTAATTCTTATTTTAGCTGCTGTGTTAACGCCTTCACCCGATGTGGCAAGTATGGTTATGATGTTTATTCCTTTATACGGATTATATGAATTAAGTATATTGGTGGCAGTAAATGTAGAAAGAGGAAAACTAAAAGCTGAATTAATTAAATAATTATGAATATAGCAATTGGTGGCGACCACGCAGGTTTTGCCTATAAACAAGAAATAATAAATATGCTTACTTTGGCAGGACACCAAGTTAAAGATTTTGGTCCTTTTAGTGATGCTTCTGTTGATTATCCAGACTTTGCTCATCCATTATCGGTTTCTGTTGAAAAAGGCGAGAACGAATTGGGCATTTTAATTTGTGGAAGCGGTAATGGCGTTGCTTTAACTGCTAATAAACACCAAGGTATTCGGGCAGCTTTATGTTGGCTTGATGAGTTGGGCGCTTTAGCTAAACAGCACAATAATGCCAATGTACTTTGTTTACCTGCTCGCTTTGTTACGTTAGAATTAGGAAAACAAATTACCAATACTTTTATTAATACTCCTTTTGAAGGTGGCCGACACGAAACCCGTGTAAATAAAATTGCTTGTCCATAACCATTTTGAGCACTGATATAAATAACATTTTACAAGAATTATATAGTGGCAATAAACGTGCGCTTGCGCGTTGTATTACCCTGATTGAAAATGAACACGAAGGGTATTTAGATTTACTAAAACAACTTACTTTTAATACTAACACACCAGTTATTGGCATTACAGGCCCACCAGGTGCTGGTAAAAGCACCTTAATTGGTGCATTAGCTGGTTACATTTCATCATTAGATAAAAAACTAGCCATTATTGCGGTTGATCCAAGTTCGCCATTTAATAGAGGTGCATTAATGGGTGATAGGTTACGCATGAGCGAACATTACCTAAACCCAAATGTGTTTATACGAAGCATGGCCAGCAGGGGAAGTTTAGGAGGATTAGCACCTAAAATATTTGAAGTAGCCGATGTAATTAAAGCTGCCGGTTTTGATTATATTATTATTGAAACCGTAGGCGTTGGACAAAGTGAAGTGGAAATTGCGGCTTTAGCAGATACAACCGTTTTAGCACTAGTACCCGAAGCTGGTGACGATATTCAAACCATAAAAAGCGGAATAATGGAAATTGCAGACATTTATGTGCTAAACAAGGCAGATAGAGATGGCGCAAGTACATTTATAAAAAACCTAAATATCCTAGCTCATACCAATGCCCGCGATGGTTGGGAAGCTCCTGTTATTAAAACAGTGGCAACCAAAAACGAAGGTTTAGCTGAGTTACTTGAAGCAATAAACAAACACCATAACCATGGTGCAAACAACAATAAAAAAGCACATTTATTGGCCGAAAAAGCAATTATGCTGATTAAGAATTTACGTACAAAAGATATTTCGTTTGCTGAAATTGAACAAGAACTGCAACAGCTTATTGGTCAAAAAAACTTTAACCTCTATCAGTACGTTTCTAAGTTTATTTAGAAACGCAAACACCACATGAACATAAGTATTATTTCTGGCTCGGCAAGGGCTAATAACAACACCATAAGGGTAGCAAAAGCAATAGAAAAGTATATTATTGAACTTGGCCATCAAGCTACTTTGGTTGATTTTATGGGTTATGATATTCCGCTTATTAACCAAGGCGAAATTTTAACGGATAAACTAACCTCGTTCCAAAAACATTTGGTAGATAGCATGACCAACGCAAACGCCATCATCATCATCACCCCCGAATATAATTGGAGCACTACTCCCGAAATTTTAAATTGGCTACACCGTTTTGGCGAACGCAGGTTTGCGGATTTATTTAACCATAAAGTATTTGCCACAGTAGGCGTATCAACAGGTAAAGGAGGCAAAGCACCGGCATTACACTTACACAGTATTCTTAATAAAATCATCAGTTTTACCGATTTAGACTCGGTAGTTGCAGCCAAAATATTCGAATCGCATTACACCAAAGAAGTGCTAAATGAAAACGGCACATCACAAGGAAATACCCAATACGATAATGGCCTAAACGATTTTGTAAATTATACATTGCGCATAACTGGGAAGTGGGTGAGGTGATATTGGCGTTAAACCTTATTGCTAACGGATAGTTCTATAAGATACTTACTATCCTAAAAATTAGCAGTTCTTTCGTTACCTTCGCTATATAAACTACTATCATGTTGACATTAAACAATATACTAAAAGAAATCAAAAACGTTCCGGTTAATCGGCTGGAAGAGCTTTATCAACTTATACATTCACTAACACTAAAAACCAACCATACCGACAATTCTAGAGAAAAAATACTTTCGTTTGGTGTTGCTTTTAGTGATATGAGCAATGAGGATTATGAAGGTTTTTTGAATCAAACAAAAAAAACAAGAACACAACTTCTCGACCGTAATATTGACTTATAATATTTGGTTTAGCCAAAATCAATCACATCAATAAAAAGGAACCGAAATTGGTCACACAGATACTTTAATTGCTGGAGTTGCTATGGCAAGTGAATTAAAGCTTGTAACTAATAATACTGCGCATTTTGAAAGAATCAACGGACTTGAAATTGCCAACTGGACAATATAAAAAAGTCATTCGAGCACTGTAAAAAATATTTGTCATTAGATGAATTTTTCCAATTGTAAACTCACATTTAAAGATAACCCACCAAGAGATATTGAAGAGTTAAGGGTTCAATTACAAAAAGCAATGGAGCAGCATTGGAAATTGCCCACATTATAAAGAAATGCATTAAATCCTAAAAACACCCCGTATTTAAAAGACAAGAGCAAGGTAACAACCATTTATGCCCCCCACTTTGCGGAGATTACCAACCCTATTCTCCGCAAATATGCGGAGAATAATTTGTTTTTGCGGAGATTAGCGTATATATTTACCGCATAATTGCGGAGAATATGCCCAAATACATTCATGAATTAAGCAACTGGCCAACCTTTTTTTGGGATGCACATCAAGTGCTGCCAAAGCTTTCGAGTGTGCGCCACAAACAAGGGCGATTGCTAGGCATGATGTCGGCTATGGGGTTTGAATTAAAAAACGAAGCCATACTTAAAACCCTTACAACCGATGTATTAAAATCATCAGAAATAGAAGGAGAATTGTTAAATACCGAACAAGTTCGTTCGTCAATTGCCCGCAAGTTGGGCTTAAATATACCTGGCATAATAAAGTCGGATAGAAATGTAGATGGAATTGTGGAGGTAATGGTAGATGCAACACAACACTATAATAAACCATTATCCGCTAAGCGAATTTTTGGTTGGCATGCAGCTTTGTTTCCAACTGGTTATAGCGGCATGTACAAAATAACTGTAGGCAATTGGCGCAAGCCAGAAGGTGGACCCATGCAAGTTGTTTCGGGCGCACTAGGTTTTGAGAAAGTACATTATGAAGCCCCAGAAGCAAGCAGATTAGCAGCGGAAATGAAACAATTTATAGCTTGGTTTAACAAACCAAATGAAGACCCACTTTTAAAATCGGCCATTGCACATTTGTGGTTTGTAACCGTTCATCCTTTTGATGATGGCAATGGGAGAATAGCAAGGGCAATTGCTGATAAACAACTGGCCAAAGCTGATGGCGATTGTAATAGATTTTACAGTGTATCTGCGCAAATACGATTAAAACGAAACGCATATTATAACTTATTAGAAAAAACACAAAAAGGCGACTTAAACATAACTGAATGGTTGCTGTGGTTTTTAGAATGTGTAGATACAGCAATTGAAGAAGCCAATCATATTGTTCAGGTGGTTTCGTCAAAAACAACCTTTTGGGAAAACCATGCCTTAACCGCATTAAACGAGCGTCAGCGGTTAATTATAAATAAGTTGTTTGATGGTTTTGTGGGCAAACTTAATTCTAGCAAATGGGCTAAAATAAACAAATGCTCACCCGATACTGCACTAAGAGACATTAACGATTTAATACAAAAAAAAATATTGGTAAAAGAAGCTGCTTTAGGAAGAAGTACAACCTATCAACTTAAATAATTTCTTACGGCTTTTGTTAGTATGGTTTTTACCGAATCCCAAGTTTGCCCTTTTAAACTTATCGGGTCTTCACTGTCATCTGCATCATCAAAATATGTTAGCGCTTGTGGGATAGAAATAAGCAACATTTGATTGGGGTACTTTTGTTTATAAAGCGTAATCATTTGCTCCACGGTATAGTGTTGTGTAAGTTCGGCCAAATCCCAAAAATCCTTTTTTTTTCCTCTGCCCAAAATGGCATTTATTTTCATGGCCACAATATCGTCCGTATGATACATTCTTATTCCATCCGCAATTACTGGCTCGCGCAACATGGCATGTGGATATTTTATAATATCAACTTTTACATCCTTAATAAAACAAAATATTCCAAATGAGTTGAGGTTCCCCCTGTACTCAAACTCACTTCCATATACTTCAGTCAGTTGGTTAATAATTGACAATTTATCAAGCTCTTCTGTATAAAACAAGTCTAGGTCGATAGAATTTCTATGACCATAAATTAATGATAAAGTAGTTCCTCCAACCAAATAACTTTGGTGTAAACTCGACAATGTCATCAACTCCTTTAGTAAGGAAAAAGTTCTGGGTTCAACTGTCTTAATTTGTAACATCTAAATGCTTCTTTAGGTTCGTTAATAATAGCACTTGCTAACGATATGGTTCGTAATTGTAGGTATTTGGCATCTAATAATGCAAGTCTAACATTTTCATCACCATAAAAACGCCTACAATACCTAATATCTTCCACATCACCCCTATCAAAAACCCGCTCAATTATAAAATTGGCTTTGGCATTAATATCCATTTTCTCGGCATCAACATCCCAAAAAATACGCTTGTTAAAATATGGCTTATCTGGTTTTTGCATTTTGTAACAACAAAGTTAGTTTTTTAATTGACACTATTTTATTGCAAATAGGTTTATTAACGTTTTGCTTTTAGGTCTTGTTCATTTAACTTATACTCCCATTTTAAAGCACCATTTTTATCAAAACATTGCATGGTAAGTATACGTTTACCCCTATCGCCACTAATGTTAATGTTGCAAAAGTTATTCTCTACCACAAGTGTATTTGGCACACGCATTGGGTTATTAACTTCTTCAGTTTTGTTTACATTACTTGCCCTGCTGCTTATTGCACTACTGGTTAAATCGTAAAGTGCATACCCTAATTTTTGTTCTTCATTAGTGTTTTTAATCAACTCGGTATGGTGCCTATCTCCCGTTAAAAAAACTACACCACTAATTTTATTTACTACAATAAAATTGATGATTCGTTGGCGTTCTTTCTTAAAAAAATTGTAGCTTTCTTTATCGGTGTTTTCATTTAAAAATTGGCCACCTAAAGCTATAAACTTAAATGGCGCCCGACTTGCTACTAAGTTATTAAACAACCATTGCATTTGCTCTTCACCTAGTTGTGTTTTAGCTGGATTTAGAGAGTCGTTTAAAAACTGGTAATCTCTAAAATATCGGCCATCAAGCAAATAAAAATCTGCATCGCTAAAACTAAACATATTGTAAACGCCTTGGTAATTTTGGCCATAGGTTTTATTGGCCCAATAACTTTTAAATAAATCCAACGAGGCATCTTTTAACGGATAGGTTTTACAGGCATCATTACTGCCAAAATCGTGATCGTCCCAAATTGCATAATGATTGCGAGACGCTAAAAAAGGTTGTAAATTTTTTTCGGCACGGGTATGTTGGTAACGGTATTTTAAACCACTTACGCTGCCAAAATCTGCTTCGCGGGTATACACGTTATCGCCTAACCAAAGCATAAAATCACTGGGCTTTTCGTTCATTTTTAACAAAATTTCTGTGCCTTGTCCGTATGGTTTACCTGGCCTATCATAAGCCGAATCGTTAACATACAAACAACTGCCTACTAAAAAATTAAAATCGGGTGCAGGTACTCGCCACTCCCACAGAGGTTTGGTTTTAAAGGTTAATAAATATGGGAATTTAGTTGGCTTTCCATCCAATAAAATGCGGTAGTTATACGTTTTACCCATGTCTAGGTTTTCGAGCACAAAGTGGTGGTTGGTAATTTTACAATCTGCCACGGTATTGGTTTGGGTTGATGCATTTTTTGCATCGGTGTTTGATGTCCAATATTGAATAGCCACCTTTTTGGCACATTGGGTTTGTAACCAAATTACTGTTTCTCGGTGTTCGATATATCCAGGCATTGGACCAGCCAAAATAGAAGCCTTTTGAGCAAACAAAAAAATGGAAGAAAAACTAAAAAAAAGCAGAAAAAATGTTTTTAAACGCATTATATTAAGTATGATTTTTATCAATAGTACAAACACAAAGGTTAACAAAGTAAATTTATTTTAAATTAAATAGTTAGTAATAAACTGATAGCAAATAGGATAAAAAAAAATAAGTCATATTGATGTCTAAAAAAACAATATATGTAAAAAACTTGTTGATAATAATGTTAAATCACTTATATTTCACGAAATTTGCATCCCTTTAAAATTAAATTAAGGAGTAACATCCAAAAATGAGACAGTTAAAAATTAGTAAGCAATTTACCAACCGTGAAAGTAAATCGCTAGACAAGTACCTGAACGAAATCAGTAAAGTTTCCATGATTGACGCGCAAGAAGAAGTAGAACTTGCCCGAAGAATTAGAGAAGGAGATCAGGTAGCGCTAGAACGAT
>JAUCCO010000093.1:0-13772 GCA_034676125.1 Bacteroidia bacterium | reverse complement strand
ACGACTTTTATGTAGTAATACAAAAATATTTTCAGCCTTATAATTATTAGGAGGCAAGGTTGCTAAAACCTGCTCCATACTGTCGATGTATGTTAATGCTTTTGGAAAATTGGGTGTAAAATAATAATGCTGCCTAACTAAAATTTGATACTTATTTAGCTTGTACTTAATTGCACAATTAGGAAATTTGGCAAACGCACTATCTAAGTATTTTGCTACATCAATGTTTAACTTTTGTTCAAGAATTTTACCTGCATTTGCAAGCACCGCTTCTATTTCTGTATTTTTATGGTTTGATTGATTGTTACAAGACGTAAACCCAAATATAACCGCAAAAAGCAGCACATAAATACCTCGCAAAATCATCCACGCTTGTTTTCTAAGTATCATAAAGAAACTATTAAAAACGGCAATAATTAACTACAGGTACTTTTACAAATTTGGTTGATTTAGTTATACGTTTTATCTCGCCAAGCATAAGAGTAATGTTCAATTTAAAAAAGACAATATACCTAAATTAATATAATTAACTAATATACACACTTATACTATTTAATTAAAACCTAAGTGTGCTTAATTTTACCATATAACTAATGGCTTTTTTGTTATCAACATCCCAAATCTCAAGTGATATTTCAGGGTCGGGCAATTGCCAATTAACAGTAATAAGTCCAAAATGATTTTGCATTACAGGTCCTTCAATTCTATTTTTATTTGGTGTTGCAAAATCCCAAGTTGATGATAATCCACTTGCAGTTACATCATAAATTGGATACAAACCTGGTTCGTTTATTTTAGATATTTCGGCATAATGCACATCACCCGTAATAAATAAAACACCATTAGCTTGGGTTGATTTTATTAAGTTGAACATACGTTTTTGTTCATGCGGAAAATTAGCCCACGATTCGTAACCATTATACTCATTGCCAAATTGCGAACCACTTCCAATAAGTCTTAAATCTGCTGGCTTTTTCAATTCTTCTTCAAGCCATTTCCATTGTGCATCACCCAACAAGGTAGAGTCGCCTGTGGTATATGGAGCAAACGAATGTCTATGTTTTCCGTTATTTTTATGTTTGCTTTTATCAAATGGCAACAAATCATCTCTAAAAGTTCGGCAATCCAATAAAATCACTTGTATTTTTCTACCGTTTTTTTCGTAGTAATACGATTCGTAAACACCTGGTCTTGTTCTTCGCTCCGACTCTTCAGGTTCATCAAAAAAATCAAGAAATATCTGCTTCGATTGCTCCTTTTCTGGATAATGCCTACCCGCATCATTTTGCCCATAATCATGGTCATCCCAAGTGGCAATTAACGGCACATTTTCCTTAAGGTTTTTAAACGTTGGCTTTGCAGCCATGCGGCCATAAATAGCAGCAAGTGTATCCATATTATGGGTATCGCCATATACATTATCGCCCAAAAACACAAACAAATCTGGCTTATGCTCTACCACCACATTATAAATTGGCAACCTTGCCGATTGGTTTGCACAAGAGCCAAAAGCAATTTTAGATACTGATTGTTGTGCACAAGCCGAAAATCCAAAATTGCTGATAGCTAAAGTAATTACAACATAATAAATGCTTTTTTTCAATATCAAAACTCCTCCTAATTATTAATAATCATCCTCGTCATCATCATAACTATTGTTGTTGCCATATTTGTTATTTCTAACAGCCTCTTTTCTGGTTTCAATGGCACGTTCAAACTGCTCATGTATGGTTTGTTTTTCATCAAAATCTTCCTTGGTTTTTCCATTCATAAAATACAAAAACTCATAGGTTGCCGAATCAGTTACTTGCATACCACAAGTGTAAGTTTGCCACTCATCGCTTTTCTTTAATTTAAATTTAAAGAAATACATATTGCCCGTAAAGGTTTTAAAATACGTTTTTGTTTGGTCAATTAAAATTATGGTATCTAATTTATTATCTCCATAACTTGGTTTAACCATGTTGCGGGCAAAACAATAAACCAAATCAGCTTGTGTATTAAACTCTTTAGGGAATTTAGCCAATTGTTTGTATTTTTTTAATGCAAAATAAAAGCTTAAACGCGAATCAATATTGCTGGCCATGTTATAAATTATGGTATCATCAACCGCTTTTTTATTGGCCAACATTACTGCAATTGCATAACCTTTAACATGGTAATTTTTTGCTTTTAATTGTTTGCTAAAATGCTCTTTTACTTGTCCGTTATCAAAGTGTTTAACTAAAATGCGGTTATACATTTCAATATCATAATTGCGGCTGTAACTTTCTTTTTCATCATCAGTTAACTCTTGTTTTAAGGCTTTTTTAGCATCGTTTATTATGCCATTTAAGTAAGGTAAGTATGCTACTGTTGTTACTTTATTGCTATCTATTGCCTCAGCAAGCATGCTGTATACATGTAATTTATACTCATCGTTTTCGGCAAGTTTTAAAGCGGTTGGCATAAATATTTTTCTATTCCAAAGGCTATCGCCACTCTCAATGTAATCAAACAAACGGTTGTATAATCCATTATCACTTGCAAATGGTGGATCGGCAATTAACAAATCTCTACATGCCTTGTATGATGCGGCAGTATTAATAGAAGCCAATGCACGTAAAATAGCTACTTGGTAATCATAATCATCACCAGCATCGTTATAGGATTTTTGTAAATAAGGAATTGCAGTTGCATCTTTTCTAAAGCCAATTTCTGTAACCAACTCTATGCGCAAATCTTTTTTGTACTTATCATCCTTTAGTTTTGATAATGCATCAGCAATTGGTTTGTAACTTTTACCCTGAAACTGTGTGCGACCAACTAAATCGCGAGCTTGTGCATAGGTTGTACTATCATCACTATTAATATCGCTTAAAATTAATGCAGTTTTATCTACAAATGGTTGAGCAAAGTTGCTGGTATCGGTTGATTTAAATGTGCTAAAAAACTCGCGTACAAAATTATTACCCATGGTAATGCTATCTGTTTGCGAGGTTAAGGTATAAATGTAACGGCCCTTAATAATAACTTTAGCCATTAATACACGGCTTGTATTGGTATCAGTAAAAATTACATCAGCACAAGCGGCTCCATCTTTTTGGTAGTAAGTTACTTTTTGTTTGTAATCGTCACGCGGGTTCATTTCTTCTAACTCATTTTTCCAAAAACGTGCAGAATCTTTACTCATAAAGTATTTGTGCAAACGCTGCCAGCGCAATTCTACACGCTCACCTGTTTCAGCATCATAATAATTAATGTATTCGCTTTGGCCAGTGTGGTTACTTTTTGCATCGCGTTTTTTAAACGAAAAGTTATATCCATTTACATCTGGCGGAACCGGAACTGGAGATACTACTGTAAATTTATGAACCGTATCAACCCGCAGTTTGCCTGGCTCCGAAACAATATCAACAAACTTAAATGTTTTTAAAACTTGAAGCGCTTTAGCCAACTGCTCATCGGTGGTACACCATGCAGAAAACGCATAAACATGACTTCCTTTTATGGCATAAATTGCAGCCGCTTTGGTATCTTTGGTTGGATGCGTGTAGGTGCAAATCATAAATGGATAACCACTTATGTTTTTATAACCTCTGCTTGCTAAACGTAAACCTGTTCCTTGTAAAAAACCACGCTCTACTAAGTTAATTTCAACACTATCCTCTTCCATATAAGTGGTGTTTATTTCAACTTGTTTTAGTAAAAAATAATTTATTCCATCAGCATCTTGCGCTTGGTAAATATGCGAGTTAGGCGTATAGTTTGATAAGGCAGATGTTTCGAAATTAACTAAAGGTACTACTGGTAAATTTATTTCAAAACCTTCTTTTTTGCTGCTAAATGGAGTTGATGCAGCACCTGGATTATTAATTACAATAGAGTTAAAAAACTGATTGGCATTTTTCTTTACATAATTTCCATTTCCTCCTGCTTTAAATACAAATAATTCAAAAGGAGTAAACACAATGCGGTAACGTTGTAAATTACCACGTTTGGTGCGGTTAGAAATATCATAACCTTCATTGCCACTAACCATTATAGGTTTAAAACTTAAAATATCGCCTGGCACATACTCATAAAGCAAACTATCAACACTTAGTTTTAATTGCTCTTCGGTAAAATTAATAAATGGGGCAAATGTTTTTATACGGTTAACAGAATAAAACGAACCATTCATCATATCTGTACGCAAGTATTGCTGGCTTACACTGTTATCGGGCATTACCAATAACTTACCCGGTACATCTACACTAAACCTGCCATCGTTTGAAGCAAATTTTTGGTAAACTACTGGCACTTCTATTTTATCTAACTTACCACGCAAAGCCGCATTACGCTGACCTAAATTTACCGCACGAACTTGATAGCCCATATTGCGCAACAAGTTAATTACCCCTTTTTCGCCAGGTAAATGTGCCGCTCCAATACCTGTAAACAACGAACCCATTTTAAAAAACGAATCCATGCTATGCACCATATTATTGTTACGGGTGTAAAGCATACGTTCAAAATAAGTTTCGCTGTAACCTTGCTTTTGCATTAGCGAGTCCAACTTACCCAAATCGGCTTGGCGGTAATATTCTTCCAATAACCTATCAAAATCTTTATTGTATTTACGTTCTTTATCTTCAGGATACATATCAGTGTATGATTGCATCACCAATTTTAAACTCTCGTCTAAATCCTCAACCGAAACAACTGGTTTTTTTAAGCGGCTAGCAGTTTGAAAAATATATAAATCAAGGTAGGTATCTTCTTCAAAATCTTGCTTGCTGCTGCTGTGCCTAAACATTAATTGGTTTAACACATCTGGGTCGCGGGCAAGTGCTTGTTTGATATAACCTTTGGCATAAAACTCTTTAAACCAAGTAAAATCACCAATCGAAATAGGATTATCATTTCCTCTGGCTTCGCTGCTATTAGCACGCATGGTGTAGCTCATAAAATCGGTGCTTAAAAATTCTTCAAGCCAATTTTCGGGCGAACTTTCAAGGGCAACTCTATCGCAATTTTTAATAGCAATAAAAAAAGAATCGCTTAGGTTAAATGCTAATTTGCTACTAACATGCATTGTACCATATAAATAAGAAGGCTTATTTAGTCCGTTTCCGGTAATCTCCCAAAGCAAACCTTTTTGCATGGTTTGCGCCATAGTGGTAGTGGTTAATACTATACCAACTATTAAAGCAAGTAATAGTTTTTTTTTTGGATAAATCATAGTTTTTGTAAAATACGAATTTGCAATGTATATAAATAGCACCTATTAAAAAGGATTTTTGGGTATAAAATCACAACCCAAACACGTTCAATTCGTTGCAAACTGTGCAAAAAAGGTGGGTAACTACAAACTACACTCGCCTACATTGTACCCAAAATTATATTAGATAAATTATGCTAACACGTGTAATTGTACTTAACAGTAAAGTTTACGGAAAAGCCGAAATAAGGCTTGATGATTGCGATAGCTTACAGCTTGTAGGTCCTAATAATATTGGTAAAAGTACCCTCATTTATGCGCTTAATTTTTTGTTTATTATTGATGGACAAAAGATGAGTTTTAGTGGTAACCGTAAAGGTGATAAGGAAACTATTCACCATTATTTTCCCAATGCCAACCAAAGTTTTATTGTATTTGAAGTATTTAAAAAATCGTATTACAGCATTATTGTAAAACGCGATAGCGAAAGTAACCTTGAATATTACCGCTTTGATAGTGAATACAAAGAAGAATATTTTGTAGATACCGATAAACGTTTGTTAAAATTTGAAGAGGTAAAAGAAAAAATTACCGAAGCTGGTTTAGCACTAGAAATGTTTAAGGATAAACGCGAAGTTTTTCAGTTTGTGTACCAACGTGGCAAGCGTAACAATGCGGTGGTTTGGCTTGATGATAGTGTAAGAAGTGAAGGAATTAGCAATAATTTTTCGCGTATTTACAGGTATTTAATCAACACCAAATTAATTACCAATAAAAACCTAAAAGAGGCGCTTATTGTTGCCGATAACCGCGAGAACGAAACATTAAATTTCTCGCAAAAAAACAAAAAAGACATCAACGATTTAAAACGTGTAAACAACGAAATACGTAATTTACGTTCGGTTAAAAATGAGTTTGACGAGTTTAGGGAATTGGTGAGCCAATACAATGCTAAAGCACGAATTATTAGTGAATTATTCTACGGCTTTAACAAAAACTATGGTCATGCAATGCCCGAGTTGCAAGTGCAATTGCACGAAAAAGATAAAGCCATTGGCCGGTTAAATACCGAAATGAACGAGGAGCTTATTCCGCAAAAGGCCGACCTTGATCGTAAAATTGGTGGTAAAGAAGCTGAGATAAACTCGCGCACACAATTATTACACGAAAAAGAAAACGAAATAAAAGAGATTGACGCATACGAGCCAACCAATATTTTAACTGAGCAATTAGCCAACTACGACCAACAACGCAAAAGCATTGAAAGCCGAATTACCATGGCCGAATTGCAAAAGCTAAATAGCGAACAAATTGAAAATAAAATTGTACGCATTGGCGATAACATTGCTAGGGTTGAAATGCAGGTTAAAAACTACAGCAACTTATTAATTAATAAAATATCGGGCTCGGTAGAAAACCGTAAATTATTAAACTCTATTTTAAGTGAACAAGTAAGCAGTTTGCCAGGCGACCAAGTGCTAAAGCAAATTCATAAAATTAGCCAAACGTTAGCCATTTTTGATGGTCAGATTGATATATCAAAAAACATACAGATTAAGGATTTTAAAAATGTAGATGAGCTTAAAGAGGAACTTGCATCGCTTAAAGAAGATAAAATACAACAAGAGAGTTTACTAAAAGTTGTTAAAGATATTGAAGCATCAAATGCTGAGTTAAGAACCATTGCCGAGCACATTGAAACCATTAAGGCTAAACTTACCCGAATTAAAGCAAAGCCTGCATTGGTAAAGGCATTAGAAAGGCTTAAAGGTGATATTAATGACTTGATGGCGGAGAAAGAAAAGTTTGAAGCCGAGCAAAAACAAATTGCAAAAACCATTGCTAGAAAAAGCAACGAATTGCGCGATTTATTGGATGAAAAACAAAAACGTCAAGACCGTATTAATAAATTAATTGAACTTAAACACGAGATTGATGAATTAGGAATTGCTGGCGAAGAGTTTGAAACCAACGAAAGCCTAGACCAATTAGCCAATAAAATTAAACTAAACTGGCAAGATAGGATTACCATAAAATCTACCAAAGATCATTTATTTGAAAAGCTTAGAGACAAATTACAAAGTACTTTTGCCGATGAAAATGATTTTATAAAGTATGTAGAAGAAGAAGTTGCATTGATTGAAGATAAAGAAAGAAGTGTGCAATCTTTATTAGAAAGTATATCAACCCAATTTGCAAACCCGGCCTATACCCTACTTAAACGCTACGAAGAGTTTAAAGAGTTTTTATACAATAAGTTTAACGCCAAACTTTCGCAAACCCGTATTTCTGATATCGAATCGTTAACCATTGAATTAATTGACAATAAACGATTGGTGGATGAGGTTAAAAAAATTAGCCAAATACAACAAATTAGTGGGCAGTTAATGTTTGAGTTTGATAACAGCGAAAACCTTAAAGTGCTTGACCATTATTTAGAAAGCGGACAAAAAATTGAATTTGACGATTTGTTTGATATTACCTTACATTTAAGCAGAAAAGGTAGTACCAAACAGGTAGATTTAAGTCAGCAAATTGAGAGTGATGGAACGGATAAAATGATTCGTTTGGTAATAGTAATGAACATTATTAACCGCTTGGCTGTAGCCGATCACGAAAACAGAATTGCTTTATTTATTGATGAGGTTGCTACCATCGATAAACAAAACCGACCTGAGCTTGTACGTTTTTGTAAAGAGCACTTTTTTATTCCAATTTTTGCCGCACCCGATGCAGTTCCTGGATTTGGTAAGTACTACTTTATTTTCCGTAGTACAGGCAAAATTAACATTAACGAAAAAACCAATGCCGCTTATGGCGAAGTGTTAGATAAAAACTTAACCTTAGAAATTTAAGCACAACTAACAATACTAAAAGTTTTAACAACAGTTAATTGGTTTAACTAAATGAGAACAGAACCACGTACCATATTAAATTTTCTCTCTACTTACTTTGATGTAATTAAAGAGTTATTTGATGTGCAATTAAAAGACGGACTAGTTAAGCAAGAGGTTTTAAATACCATACTTGTACAACATGATACCGATATTTTAAATAAACTTATCGAGTATAAGTTTTTTAAGAAAATAGCAAACGATTACGAAATACGTCCAGTGTATTTTAAACTGCTTGAGTTTATACTCAGCGAGTTTAAACCACTATTGCCCGAAACGATTGAAAAGTATGAACATTCAATAACATCATTGTTTAAAAAGATTAAAGAAGGCATAAATAAAGACCGTAATATTTTGTTACAACGTATTGCTGATTTAAATAATGAGGTGCGCGATTTTACTGAAGCTGTTGAGAAAAACACCCTTCGTTTAATTGCCGAAACCAAAGAGTTAAAATCAAACGTAGATAAAATAGATTACCGCGAAAAGGTGCGTAAAGCCAGCTTTTGGATTGATTATTACATTACGCCATTAAACACTATTTTAGATGTAAGCAATGCCCAATCTATCACCAATAGGTTGCTTGATATTTCGCAATACATAAACGTAAGGCGATTAAATTTTGAAGATGAAATGGCACGTCAACAATTTGAAAAGTTGTATGTATTTTTTATGCAAACCAACGATGATTTGTTGCGCCAATCTAAAATACTAACCAACGAGTTAATTCCTTTAATAGAGCGTATTCGCAGCGAGTCGATGATATTAACGGGCTGGATAGAGTTCTTAAAAAATCCAAACAAATCAGAAACACCATTTATACCTAAAACTTTACGCGCCTATCCATACAACAATGCCATGTATTTTAATGCATTAGAGTATGTTCAGGAATTTACCCAAAACACCGAAATTTATTTAGAAGATGTTGCCTTAACAGCTAGCGATAAATGGATTTTTAATAAAGATGTGTACAGAGATTTATTGGTAAAAGAATTGCCAATGCCTAACTTTTTTGAGTGGGCTGGTAAAACCCTTTTAGGCGAATACACTCAAATTGAAACGGAGAAATTCTTTTCGCTATCAACCTTATTGTTTGAGGATGACATAGAATTAGAGTTTGACCCAACAGCAGATAGACAAGTGATTAGAACCACTGAAATGAATTTACGCGTACCAAAAATAAAAATAAAACGACATGGACTTTCCTAGATATCATAAACAAATTGTAGGCGATTTATTAGATGGTAAATTTATATTAGCCACCGATGCCAAGTTTATTGAACTTAAAAACAACACCGACTTTTATGGCAAGTTTTTTAAAGAAACTTTCGATTTTTATTTAGATATTAAGTCGGATTACGCCTACTTAATTAGCGAAGAAACCATGGAAATGTTGAGTAGAGATATTTGCATTTTTATAGGTGTGCTTTCGTATGAGTTAGATAAAGAAGGCAAAAACTTTTTAGAAGAAATTCAGTATGCAGAATTTGATGCCGAGCAAATTGATAATTTGTTAGACAACTCATCGTACACCGATTTGATTTTAAACAACAACCAATTAAAAAATAGCGAAGCACGTAAACAGTTTTTAGGCACTTTAAACCGAAGAAACATTATTGACCGTAATAGTGATAAAAAATTTACGTTTACCCCCGCTTACAAAGTGTTTATGGACTTTGCCAAAAACTTTGCTAAGGGCAAATTGGCCACTGCCAGCAACGAAGACGACAACGAATAGCAGGCGCGATTTATCGCATACTCCATCGCATAGTACAGACGCGATTTATCGCGTCTCACTATGCAACCGCACCGCATACTCCAAAAATAATTACGCGATAAATCGCATATACACAATGCGATAAATCGCATATACACAATGCGATAAATCGTATATTAAATGAGGACGCGATAAATCGCGTCTCTACTAATAACCTGTAAAATAAACTACTATAAATGCAAATTGCATTTATAGTAGTTTATTTTTCTATTCTTATCTTTTCGTAATACTTTTGCAAACTGAATAAACACAAATTGTAGGCATATTTTGTTGTTTAACACCCAGATTTATTGTGGTTAAACACTTCTGCAACCTTAAAATTATTATATATTACATTGGTACGACAAGGAATCATAGCACAAAATTATTTAAAACTTATCATAGCCTCACTTATACTTGGTTTAGTTAGTTCTTTACTAGCTTATTCGCTAAAACATATTACAGAGTTTTTTGAACATAAGGTATTTAATGCTGTAAATAACTACAATCCATTACTATTTATTTTTTTACCTACTTTAGGCATTACCAGCATTTATTTTTTACGTAAATATTTATTCAAAAACCGTAGAAACAAAGGTATTACGGAGATTTACAAAACAATTGACCATAGAAAAGACCATTTGCCACTTTTTAAAATTCCATCGCATTACATTAATGGTTTTTTAACGGTAATTTTTGGCGGCTCAACAGGTATCGAAGTTTCAACCGTAGTGGCCACAGCCGCAATTGGTAATGCCGCTTATGATAGAGATTTTTCGGCCAAAATGTATAAAATGGAGTTGGTATGTGCAGCAGTTACAGCTGGTGTAGCCATTTTATTTACAAGCCCATTAGCTGGATGGCTTTTTGCCATGGAAGTAATTGCCAGAAAATTCAACAAAACACTTGTAATAAGCTGTACTGCTGCTGCATTAGTTTCTTGGATATTTATTGTAATCGTAAAAGAACCAACCTTATTGCCATTTACTGCAACAAGCTGGAGTGCAAATGCAATTCCGTTTTTTATTGTATTAAGCCTAATGGGTGCTTTATTATCTGTGTATTTTACCTTATTGGTTACGCGTATGAAACGTTTGTTTTCAAATATTCCCAACAACTTTTTACGTGTAAATATTGGTGCTATTTTAGTTGGAACCATGATTTTTTATTTCCCGAGTTTATATGGCGATAGTTATCATGGACTAAAAGAAACATTACAAGCTGGTATTGATATCCAAATTTTATCGGTACTTTTATTAATTGTTTTGATGATATTAAAACCTTTGGCAGCATCACTAACCTTGGGTGCTGGCGGAGATGGAGGTGTATTTGCACCAAGTATAGTAGCAGGCGCATTTTTAGGTTTAATGTTTGCCACTTTTTGTAATACCTATTTTAACACCCAATTAATTTTGTTAAACTTTGCCATGGTGGGTGCCGCTGCTACTTTATCAGCCTCGCTTTACGCACCATTTACCACTTTAGTTTTAATATGTGGCTTATTACCCAATGGTAATGCATTGGCTTTACCTATTTTAATGAGTTGCCTTATTGCCCAGCAGTTTTCTAAAAAAGTATTGCCGTATAATGTGTATACTTATGATATTTATCTAACCACTAAAGTATAGTTTTTAAAAATAGAAAACGCTACTTTTACCCTTTAAAAAACTTGTTGTAAAGATGATTAGTAAGATAAAGGAATTAGAAAAATTATCGAGCCTGCTTGAACCCGAATTAACCCAAAGAGATAAGTGGAATGCCGAAGTTTTAGATTATGCAAATAGTTTTCTAACTAAACTACCTACTGCTAAAGCATTTTATAACTCGACAGGTAATGACAAAGACCTATATAACTTAGGCATTATAGAGAATGCTACTGAACTAACTCCATTATTAGAAAACATCACCAAAAACATTGATGAAGTTGGCTTAAATGCAGCATCAGGTGGCCACATGGGATATATTCCTGGTGGAGGTCTTTATCCATCAGCTTTGGGTGATTATATTGCCGCGGTTAGCAATCGATATGCAGGTGTGTTTTTTGCGGCTCCAGGTGCAGTTAGGTTAGAAAACATGCTAATTAACTGGATGTGTCGGCTTATGGGATATCCAAATCAAGCAGCGGGCAATTTAACTTCAGGCGGTTCTATAGCAAATTTAGTAGCCTTGGTAACTGCCCGAGAGGCACATCAACTTAAGGCGCGTAATTTCCATAAGTCTGTAATTTATCTCTCAGAACAAGCACATCATTCTATATTTAAAGCCATTAAAATTGCAGGATTATCCGAAGCTATAGTTAGGTACATTCAACTCGACTCTAAATTAAGACTTTCGGCAAATGAGCTAGAAAAAACAATTATCGCAGATAAACAAAATGGGTTGATGCCCTTTTTTATCAATGCTTCTTTTGGAACCACAAATACAGGAGCTATTGACCCAATTGATGACATTGCAATCATTGCCGAAGAGCACAAATTGTGGCTTCATGTTGATGCTGCTTATGGAGGATTTTTTAAATTGGTGGACGAGTTAGTTCCGAAATATAAAGGAATACCAAAAGCAGACTCTATTACACTTGATCCACATAAAACACTTTTTTTGCCATTTGGTACGGGCGCAATACTTATTAAAAATAAAGAAGCTTTATTAAAGGCTTATCTGTATTTGGCAGATTATATGCAAGATACCATCGATGCTGATGAAGAAATTTCGCCAGCTGATATTTCGCCAGAACAAACAAAACATTTTAGAGGACTTAGAATGTGGTTACCCTTAAAATTATTTGGGTTGAAGCCGTTTAGGGCATCATTAACAGAAAAAATATACTTAACCAAGTATTTTTATAACGCCATACAGAACATAAGCGGGTTTGAAGTTGGTCCAGAGCCAGAGCTTTCTGTAGCTATTTTTAGGTATGTACCCACTCACGAAGATGGGAATACATTTAACAAAAAATTGATTCAAGCTATTCAAAATGATGGTCGAATTTTCCTTTCTTCTACTAACATAAATGGTGTGTTTTGGATAAGAATAGCGGTTGTATCTTTTAGAACCCACTTAACACATATATCATTATTACTTGATATTATTAAGGATCAGGTTAGTAAAATAAATAAGTAGTTGTATTTTAAAATTCTAAAACCGTATCACTAAACTCAAAATTTTATCGAAATACTCATCATTCATAGCTCAAAACTTCAGATTCTTAATTTCTAATTCGTAATTCCCACATCTTTGATTACTTTTTGGTTAATAAATATTGCTCAATTGGAACAAAAAAAGTCATTTTAAAAGCAACTCCCAATTGGTAATTTTTAATTTTTAATTCGTAATTCCCATGTCTTTATGTAACAATTACCCCAATTTAATTCAATTTTCTGCACATTATTTTAAAAAACCGTATCATAAAAGAATTAACTAATTATCAATAGATTAAACATCATAAAACATAACAATTTTAACCTTGTTAACACTTAATAATTTCTACATACTTGATTTTTAGGGTATTTTATGATTAGTTTTACTTATCTAATACAAATTTAACTATGGCTCAACTAATTATCGGGCACGTTACCGAAAACTCAGCAAAAATATGGGTAAAAGGTATTGCCAATAATGCAAGTACAACAACTTTAAGTGCGCACATTACTCTAAAAAGCGACCTTCAAACCATCACCCAAAACCTAACCATTTATAAGCATGACAACTTTGTGGGTGTATTTGAGTTTACCGACTTAAACCCATCAGATAGTGGCTTAATTAGAATGTTGTACATGGTTGAGGTTATTTTTAAAGATATTGCAAGAGTACCAATTAGTGGCTATAGTAGAGGGAGTTTTAATACCGTACCAAGGGTTAATTACCAAGTTAGTTTTTTATTAGGAAGCAACTTCTTGCAAAAGTCGCCTAGCGATGGTAAACGCGTATTTAAAAACCTTAC
>JAUCCO010000092.1:0-13911 GCA_034676125.1 Bacteroidia bacterium | reverse complement strand
TTTAATACAAGATTGTATGGCATTTTTTAAAGGAACAATTGCAATTCTATCACCCCCAAAACCCATTGCACTTACTTTTTCGCTAAGTGTACCAATAACCCTAAATTTTGCACCACCAATAAAAATCGATTCGCCAATTGGATCTTTATTTTTAAATAATTTGGTGCGTAATTCTTTTCCTATTAAAGCTACATTTTGTGCCGTTTCATTTTCTCTGCTGTTAAAATTTCTTCCAACGGCCACACTGTAACCACTCACTGCTAAATAGTTTTCATCGCCACCCATAACCATAATATTAGGGTCGGTTTTTATGCCATCGTGTTTTACAGTACTTGCAAAACTTGCGTTAACACTTAGTGATGTAGTAGCAGGAAAATTAAATTGCTCGGCAAACGATTGTGCTTCGAATAAAGTAATGCTTCGGTAGCGTTTGGGCGGTTTACCACTATTGCCAAACCTAATATTATCGCCTCGGTTTTTAATATTAAAACTACTAGCACCCATGCTGGCAAAGTTTTGGTTTAGGGCTGATTTTATACCATCAATTGCAGTTAAAATTCCCACCAATGCCATTATACCAATTGATATAATAAGTGCTGTAATTACCGCGCGCAGTTTATTGCCAGCTATACTTTGTAATGATATGCGTAATACATCGGTGGTGCGCATTTATTGTTTATTTTTTTTAGACTGTATAATAGATGGCGACCATAAAACACTTAGTTGAATATTGCTAATTGAATAATAGAAAGAGGTGTTGTAATAATAGTCTGTAGTCTTAATTAAATCATTTAAAGTAGAACCATAACTCTTCGATATACTAGCACCAACACCCACAATGGGAATTGTTAACCGGTATGCTAAATTGTTGTTAGGTTTATAAAATGCACCAACAGTAACTCCATAAAAAATTCCATGTAAATTTCTATTTGGCACGTATATTATACTTTGAGAACCAGGTTTATTGTAATCTCTAGTTATGGTATAGTTATAACTCAACCTCTGATTAACCAACACAAATAATTTGTTTTGATAAATATTTTTTAATTTCATTTTGCTAATTGCACCACCATAGTTATTGTTCCAAGATTTAAATGTCGAGAAATCGAAGTACATAACAGATGAGGACAACTCAATTGTTAATGCTTTATTAGCACCATAATAAAACCCATAGCCCAAAGTAGTCTTTAGTGAGTGGTTCTCACTATTTTCAAACTTTATTTCTCCTGTAGAACTTATTTCTCTTGCCTCTATTCTGAAATTATTTCCACCATCAATACCACCAACAATAAACCTTCCTTTTAAGTTTGGTAAACTATCGGTTTGTGCAACTAAAATAGTGCTGCTTAAAATTAGGCAACACAAAGAACCATAATGTTTAAAAGGCATAATAAAATAGATTAAGTTTTGGCTAACTCAACGAAAGTAAACCCTTTTCTATTGCCATCTTCTACATAATCAATCTGCATTCCTGCAAAAAAGAATACTTCGCCCGGACTATAAATTACATCAATACCTTGAATATTGGCCAATTGATCTTTGGCATTTTTTTCATCAAACCCAATTAATAAACGCTTATTGGTTTCGTTTTTTTGGCGAATACCTACGCGTAAAAAATGGTTACTTGGTATCTGTAAAGTTTGTTTATATTTTGTTACGGCATCTATAGCCGAATTTGTAAAATGTATGATTTGCATGCTGCCACAAATAAACAAAAAATTTTATTGCATATAGGCTGATTTAAATTATCTGGTTACTAGTTACCGATATGTTGACTAATGGTAGATAACAATTAGGGGAGTTATTTTTTTTTGCCAAAAAAAGTAGACACTTTTACAACAAAGTTTTAAACTATGGCAAAGATTTTAATTATTGATGATGAGAAAGCAATTCGTACCACACTAAAAGAAATTTTAGAATACGAAGGTTATATTGTAGATGAAGCAGCAGATGGGCAAACGGGATTAGATAAAATAGAAAGCGAAGATTACGAGGCAGTTTTATGTGATGTAAAAATGCCAAAAATGGATGGACTTGAAGTTTTAACTAAAGTACAAGAGTTTGATGATGAAATTCCGTTTATCATGATTTCTGGTCATGGTACAATTGAAACTGCTGTAGAGGCTACCAAAAAAGGAGCTTACGATTTTATATCAAAACCACCAGATTTAAACCGCTTGCTAATAACTTTACGCAATGCCATCGACCGTAAAAGTATGGTGGTAGAAAATAAAGTATTAAAAAGAAAAGCCAGCAAAACCCGCGAAATTATTGGTGAAAGTCCTGCGATTATGAACATTATTGAAACCATTGATAAGGTAGCACCTACTGATGCAAGGGTTTTAATTACTGGCGAAAACGGTACTGGAAAAGAATTGGTAGCAAGATGGATTCATGAAAAAAGCAACCGTGCTCGCAATACTTTAATTGAAGTAAACTGTGCCGCAATTCCTACGGAGTTAATAGAAAGTGAATTGTTTGGACATGAAAAAGGTGCATTTACATCGGCCTTAAAACAACGTATTGGTAAATTTGAGCAAGCACATGAAGGCACTTTGTTTTTAGATGAAATTGGTGACATGAGTTTGAGTGCACAAGCAAAAGTATTGCGTGCCTTGCAAGAAAATAAAATTATACGTGTAGGTGGCGAAAAGGATATAGAAGTAAATGTACGTGTAATTGCGGCTACCAATAAAGACTTACTTAAAGAGATTGAAAAAGGTAATTTTAGGATGGATTTATACCACCGTTTAAGTGTAATTTTAATTCATGTACCTGGATTAAATGAGCGCAAAGACGATATACCTTTATTGGCTGAAAAATTTGTGAAGGAAGTTTGTGAAGATAGTGGCGTTCCTAAAAAAACATTTACTCCTGGTGCGCTTAATGAGCTAAAGAAAATGAACTGGAGTGGAAACATTCGTGAGTTAAGAAACCTTGTGGAGCGTTTAGTAATTTTAAGCGGACAGCGCATATCAGAGGATGATGTAATAAAATATGCAAGCCCAAGCCATAGCCAAACTAGCGAAAAAAGTGTGTTCGAAAAATTCTCGACTTTACAAGAATTTAAAGACCACGTAGAAAAAATATTTATTGAAGAAAAGCTAAAAAAGAATGGTTGGAATGTGGCTAAAACATCTCAAGAAATTGATATACAAAGAAGTCATTTATACAACAAAATAGAAAAATACAGTTTACGCAGAGGCGAAGTAAGCGACAATAATTCGTAATAAAATTACACCGTTCAAGTTCAGTAAAAACTTATTGAACTTGAACATTTACTTTATGATTGGAACCGATTTACAACTGGCTATAAATTTGCTTAATCAAGGCAATTTAGTAGCAATACCTACCGAAACTGTTTATGGTTTGGCAGCCAATGCATTTAATGCAAATGCGGTAGCTAAAATTTTTGAAGCCAAAAATCGGCCATCATTTAATCCACTAATTATACATACCAACAGTATAAAAAAGCTTGAAGATTGGGGATTAACCATTCCTGAGAAAATGCTTTTATTGGCCAATCATTTTTCGCCCGGGCCACTTACTTATGTAATTCCAAAAAGCAATCAAATACCCGATATAGTTACAGCCGGAACAAATGCAGTTGCTGTTCGAATTCCAAATCATAACTTAACATTAAACTTACTTAGCCAACTTAATTACCCATTGGCAGCACCAAGTGCAAATCCAAGCGGATACGTGAGTCCAACAACAGCTTTGCATGTTCAAAATCAACTAGGCGAAACCATTCCCTACATATTAGATGGAGGAGCTTGTAATGTAGGATTAGAATCAACCATAATTAGTTTTTTAACTGATACACCAATCCTATTAAGACATGGTGGAATTACCATTGAACAAATTGAAAATATAATTGGTAAAGTAATAGACAAGCCTGGTGAAGCTGGAGATAAAATAACAACCGACAACCCTGTTGCACCTGGCCAATTAGCTAGGCATTACGCCACCAAACACACCTTAATACACGATAATCCAATCAACCATTTAGATAAATATAACGTAGCTAGAATTGCTATCATTTCATTCAGTAACAAATATCCTAACATACCCGATAATTTACAATTTGTATTATCGCCAAAAGGAGATTTGGCCGAAGCAGCACAAAATTTATTTAGCACCATGCGCTTGGTTGATGAATTGGATGTAGATGTAATTTTAGCAGAAAAATTTCCAGACAATGGACTTGGTAAAGCCATTAATGATAGGCTAAAAAGAGCTTCGGTTAAGTAGTATTTGATAAAAGTTGATTGCAAATTTGTTGTATTATTTACGAATAGAACAACAATAACTCAACTAATAAGAATCCAAAAAAGCTATGCTACAGGCAACTCTATATAAAAATGAGAGCCTAAACCTTCGGCACTATTAAACCAAATACGACCTTTATGTGCATCAATTATTTGCTTGGTTATAGCCAACCCCAAACCGTAAGATTGTTCGCCATTGGTACCACTCCTACCTGCACCAGAATACATGTTAAATAATTTTTCTTTAATGTTTTCTGGAATTCCAATACCGTTGTCTTTAACCGAAATTTGAATTGTTTGAGGAGTAGATTGAACTGCTCTAATTATAATTTCGGAGTTTGGTCTACTAAATTTTATTGCATTAGAAACAAGGTTATTAATTACACGAATTATTTTTTCTTCATTAATTAATATCTCATTATCAACGGCAGTAAGCGTTAATGTTTGTTGTTTTTTTATAGCTTGTGATTGCATAATGTGCACACAATACTCTAGTAGTTTTTTTACTGAAACTGGCTTCTTTTCTAAATTAGTGTGCGATCTATTCATCTCAAGCATATCTTCAATAAAAGCCAATGCATCGTCTCCTGCCTTCTCTACCATTGCAACATACTCTTTCATTTCTTCAGGCGATAAATCATCATATTGCATAAGCCTTACCAAACTAACAATACCTGCAATAGGACTTCGCAAATCGTGTGCAACAACTTTCATCATTTGCACATTTTCTTGCTGACTACTTTGAAGTGAGTTAAGACTACTTGTTAACTTATCATTGCTATCATTTACAAGTTTATTTAGTGCTGTTAATTCATCAATGTGTTTGGTATTTTGTATCCTTCTTCGCAATAATAAAATAACAATTAAAACACCCATCAATGCAGTTAATATAGAAAACAAAAGGAACCTATTCTTCAAAGCATTTTTTTCCTTTAAAAGCTTTAACTCGTAGTTGGTTTCTAGGTTACTAAACTCTTGTAAAAAATCTTTGTGTGAATTAATGCTATAAGCACTATTAATTTTTAATGAATCAGTAAGTGCATAATATTTATCTTGATAAGCAATGGCGGCTTTTAGGTTGTTTATTCGTAAATTGTATTCGTAATTAAGTTTGGCAAACCTTTGTTCTGCAAGAATATATGGCGGCTGCACCTTTATGTCATGGTTAATATCATCTATAAGTTTATTACATTCAACAATTCTATTGGTATATAAATATAAGGTGGCCAATTTAATTTTAGTTAAAGTTGCATCAGCGTTTTCATACCCAGGCTTGGTATTAATTCTAATACTTTCTTTTAATGCTGCTTCTGCTTGTTTATACTTTTTTTGGAGTATCAATACACCACCTTTATTACCTAAAAGTAATCCATACAATTTTTCTTCCATTATACTACTAAAAGTATTGTTAGTAAAATGAAATAACCTAATAGCAGAGTCGGTATAAATAATTGCACTATCCAATTGGTTTAATCTTTCAAAACAAATGGCAATATTGCTTAAATTTGAGCGCTGCCTGATTAAAACATTAGCCGAGTCTCTAGTACACTTAGACTCATCAATTGATTGTTGTTTAATTTGATAGATTGCATCATTATATCTGCCTTGTTGATAAAGCAATGTTACTATTGTATTATGATAAAGGTGTTTCATGCAATAATCACCTAACGAATCTACAAGCAGTTTACCTTTATAATAATATGAAAATGCCTTATCAAAATTTTTCTTCTGAAACTCAACCCTTCCTTTAGTAAAAAGTGCAGTTATTCTTAGGTTTTGATATTGATGAGGATAGTCTGCTAATAGTACAAGTAAACTATCATTATATGTATTAGACAACTCAAAATCCTTATATCTATAGAATGCGACTTCAGATAATAGCGACAATCGTTCTATTTTAAAATGTATGTTATCCTTGAACTGGTTGTAATATAATGAATCTAAAAATGGCTTTAATAATTCCGTTTTATTAGAGTCAAGCATTCCATATCCTTCCTTAACGTACTTCGCTATTAAGGTATCTACATTTACATGACTAGTAGAATTGGAATTTTGATTGCTGTTACAAGCAAATATAATCCCGAACACAAATAATAAAAAAGTAAAATATATCTTCAATGTTTAACCCGTTTAAAAATATTATTAACAACTATTTTTCACAAAAGTTTACCAACTTTCTATAATTTTAGTTTTTTGCAATAGTAGCCTTTAAATACAACCATTACGCAAAACTTATCTAAGCGACAATTTTATACAATAACTTACGGTAATTAGGCAATTTGACAACAATTCATTTAATCAACTTAATTAATAACCAAGCTGATTTAACCAAACCTAAGTTAATCCAATGTAACTTTTGGATTGTAAATATCAACCCAAAATATTGACGAGGACAAGCCGTTAAATGAAACCAAACACAGTTATTAAGTTGAGTAGTTAACAAATAATTGGTTGGATGTGTTCTTACCAATAAATCAAAAAAAGCAAACATCTCTTTAAACCAATCTCTAGTATAGTTAACTTTTATATGCCTGTTTAAATAAATGGCTAATTTAAATTGCGAATCCTTATCTAATTCGGGTAATAAATTAGCAATATGAGAGCGTTTAATTGCCGTATTTAATTGTGCAACTGTTTCTATGTTTTTTTGATGGGTACCGTTGTGGTAACGATACTTGATTAAAGGAATACTTAAGTTGGCCAATTTAGTTTTTGAGCTCACCTCCACCCATAGTGCTAAATCCTCTGCAAACTGAAAACCAGGATTATATTTAATATGAAATTCTTTTAAAAATGAACTTCGAAACATAATACTTGGATGAACAAAAGGTGATGCATTAAGCAAGTGCCATACAATAGCATCATGAGTAATTGGCAATAACCGAGATTTACCATTAACTCCAATATATTGTGTACCTAAAACACCAACTTCTGGGTGAGCAATCAAGTATTCCAATTGCAAATCAAACCTATTATTTAAACTCTCATCATCAGCATCCATGCGTGCTACAAACTCGCCTTTAGCAATACTCAATCCAAAATTTAATGCCGCAACAATTCCTTTTTGTTCTTCAAAACTAACAAATACTATTCGCTTATCTTGGTATGATGAAATAATATTTGCACTGTTATCAGAGCTCCCATCATTGATAATAATAAATTCGAAATTTGTATGGGTTTGATTTAAAATACTATCAATTGCACTTGCTAAATAGGGTGCTGCATTATACACTGGCATGACAACAGAAACCAATATTTGGCTGGTATTATTTTGCATCATTTACCTCCTGCAATAATTTTTTAAATTGTATTAACTGCACATCAGCACTAAATTTATTGGCTGCAATTACACCAGATTTTTCTTTTAAAACAGAAAGATTAGGTGTTTTTAAAAGCTGTTTAAATGCATTAGTCAACTGCTCCACATTATTGGCTTCAATTAAAATACCATTTCCATCTACCATATCAATCAAGCCGCCAGTTTTTGAAAATATCACTGCATTTTTATTCGCAATGGCTTCTAATGCAAACATCGAAACTCCTTCGTAAAGAGAAGGTAATACCACCACATCGTTATTTTGTAAATAATACAAAACCTCTTCATGAGAAAGCTGTTCAATAACCTTTACAAACGAATATGCTTTACTGTTTTCATAAAAATAACTATGCATTTTACCGTTGCCAACAATTGTAAATGAAGCATTGTTAGCCACCATTTCATCAGCAATAAGTGGTAAAACTTTTAAAATTAATTCGAAACCTTTTTGTTTAAACCCTTCTTCATCCATACGGCCAAGCATAAAAAACCTAATACTATTGTTTTCTTCATTTTGGGCATTGGTGGATGATTCCACAGCATTTGTAACTACAGAGCTTGTAACACAATTAGTATTATACAAAACATGTTGTGCTGCATAATTTAAATGATACGCATTAGTAGCGCATAGGTGTTTTATTTTTTTACCTGAAAAGTGTTTCCAAAACCACTTACGTAGCTTATACTTTTTGTGAACGCCAAAATTTAAATATTCTGTATCGCTGGTGGAATGAAACCTAACAACAGTTTTATCTAAAATTTTATTAGGTAAAAAACAGGTCAATAATGGACCATCGCCTGTTTCGATAAAAATGATTTGATAGTTGTTTTTGCGATTAAGACTTACCACTTTTTGTGCTAGTTTTTTAAAGTGATAAAATAACCCTACTCCCCAAATATTAAGTTCAGGGTTATACCTAATTACTTGCAATTTTGGATGGTGAAGTACTTCTTCTTGTTTGTTGGGCAATACGTATGGTGTAAGCACATCAACACAAAAACCATTAATAAGTAAATTATTAATTAACCCAACAAATGCATGTGTGTAACCATTATTTTGCGGCAAAAAAACAGGGCAGTATATCAGTATTTTATTGTTAGCCATGTGCATTTATTTTATTGGCTTGATGCAAGGCCGCTGCAATAACTTGGTGCATATCATAATATTTATACTCTGCCAATCGGCCACCAAAAATTACGTTTGGTTCTTGTAATGCTATTTTTTTGTATTGTGCGTATAGGTTATTATTTAATTCATCATTAACCGGGTAATATGCTTCTCCACCTCTTTTATAGGTTTCAGGATACTCGAAGGAAACAACAGTATGCGCAACATCTTTCCACTCGAAGTGTTTATGCTCAACCACACGTGTATAAGGCAAGTTGGGTGATGTATGGTTAAACACCGCATTGTTTTGAAAATTACTAACATCTTCCATCAACACATGATCAAACCTTAAAGAGCGGTATTGTAATTCGCCCAATTGGTAATCAAAATACGCATCAATTTTACCTGTGTAAACTACTGTTTTTGCTTGGCTAAGCCAATATTCTTTGTTGGCTATAAAATCAGTATCCAGCTTAACCTCTATTCCTTCAAGCAAACCTTCGGTAAGTTTATTGTATCCACCAACAGGAATTCCTTGATAGGTATCGTTAAAATAATTGTTATCAAAAGTAAAACGCAAAGGCACACGTTTTATTAAAAAAGCAGGCAATTCACCACAACTTCTACCCCATTGTTTTTCGGTATAATGCTTAATCATTTTTTCGAAAATGGTAGGGCCAACCATTGCTAATGCTTGCTCTTTTAGGTTTGTTGGTTTGATGTTTTTATATGGAGCAGTTTCTAATGCTATTTTTTGATGCGCTTCTTTTTCATCTATAATTCCCCAAAGTTGCTTAAAAGTATTCATGTTAAAAGGAAGGTTATACACCTCATTAAAATACTTTGCTTTAGGCGAATTTATAAACGGGTTAAACTTTACAAACTGATTTACAAAATCCCAAATTCCTTTATCATTGGTATGAAAAATATGAGCACCATATTGATGAACCTGAATTCCGCCTACATCCTTACAATACGTATTACCACCAATATGATCGCGCTTATCAATTACCAAACACTTTTTGCCAGCCTTATGCATGGTGTGGGCAAATGTTGCTCCATACAAGCCAGCTCCAACTATTAAGTAATCGTAGCTCATTTGTTCAACTTGTTTTTAACGGTGATAATAGCTTGTTGTACAAACTCATTTTTAAACCAAAAGTGTTGTAAACTTAAGTAAATAAATGCACAAGTAAATAAACTACTAACTATAATTAAAGTTGGACTATCAATGGTGGTTTTAAACAACCAAATTAAAGGAAAAAACACAATGCACGCTATAAAATCCCTAACAAACCTTTTGGTATTAAACCTAATTGCAAACTTATTAAATGCAAAATAAAAAGTAACCAAAGTTACTATTCCTTCGGTAATTACAATGGCAAGTGCTGCTCCATTATGTGCAAGTTTAGGTACTAAAATCAAATTTAAAATTACGTTTACTACCATACCCACAAACACACTTTTTAACACCAACTTATCATTGCCTGATGCAGATAAAATTTGCATACCAAACAAGTTACTTAAGCCAATAAATAATGGCAAAAAACTTAGCAAACGCATGGCAATTAATGCATCACTAAATGCAGCACCCGAAAACACAAAAAGCAACTCTGGCGCCAATATAAACATGCCCACGCCTATTGGTACAGCCAAATCAACAATAAAATTAAATGAAGTTTGTAAGTGTATTGGATTATTAATATTAGCAGCAAAAGTACGTGCACTACGTGGCAATAAAACGGTGCCCAATGCCGAAACAATTGGTATACCTATTTTACTTAATTTAATGGCCGAAATATACATACCAACAGCGGTTGCTGTACTTAAAAAACCTACCCAAACCGTATCAAAAATAGTGTACATCGCAATACATAAATTCATTAAAAATATAATAAATATTGGTTTTAAATGCGCTGCTATGTTTAGGTTTTTAAAAGAGAATTTAATTATAGTAGTTGCATAAAATAAATTCCATAAATGCCCAGCCAATATGCTTATAATAGATATGAGCAAGTAGGGAAAAACATCATTTTTTGTTTTAACAAAAAACAGCAAAAACAACACCGTAATAAGCCTAATGGTTAAAGAGCGTACTGTAATTATTTTAAAATCTTCGAGACCAGCAAACACCCAATCAATGGCTAAAAATCCTAATAAAACTTGTAATGCTGCAATGGCAAACAAATCAAAATTTTGAGCTAAAGTACCACTGCTATACAACACAATGGCATAAACAGTAAAACTAATAAATGCAGTGATAATATTTAATAGTAACAACTCACTAACTAGTTTATTTAGTTTAGCCTTATGGTTTTTAACCTTTGCCACTTCACGAAGTCCATAAATGGGTATACCTAATGAAGCAATGGTTACAAAATATTTACTAAACTGAAGCGCAAAATGGGCATTACCCAAACCTTGTGGACCAAGAATTCGGGCTATGTATGGAAATACCAGCACCGGAAAAACGATGTTACTGGTAACCAACAAAATGTTAAATAAAAAATTACGTTTAACTGATGCCATTATTGCAAAACGCCACTATTGACTTTGCATAATACGAAATTTGTCGTAAATCAAAAGGTTCAAAAATAATTTCGGGAATGTTGATATGCTTGTTTTGCAGAATAATTTGTGTGGCCTCGTTAGCGGAATTAATAATGGGTTGATTGGCAAGTTGTAATAATTCACCCAAACCGCCCGCATTATTACCAATAACTGGAGTGCCCAATAATAAACTTTCGTGGGCTGTGCGGTTCCAGCCTTCGTTAATATCAGATAAACAAACCGTGTACAAACTTGTTGCTAATTGCTGCAAATAAGCATCATACGGGAGCTTTTTAACACTAAAGCCTAACATTACTTTTTCTTCATGTTGATGTAAAGTGGTAAAAAAACATTGATAACCATTTAACGTAAGCTGCTCAATAACTTCAAAAACATCAGGATGCGGTTTAGCACTGTATTGCCCAAAATATATTTGTTTATTCTTTTTTACATGCACTTTTGTTTGTGCATAAATTTTGGTATCAAATAGATTAGGCACCAAAAAAACATCATCAAAAGCTACTCCATTTTGCACCAAATAACTTTGCCAATATTTTGCTACTACTACAACTTTTAATCTACCACATCCAGCTTTTAGCAACACTAACATTAGTCTAAAATTTAGGTGATATAAAAAGCTGCTTTTTTCACGCTTATCATAATGGTGAAAAACTACAATAACTTTTTTATTGGTGAGTATACTTGCCAATAATACTGGCAAACACAAACGCTGAACAGTAACATTTACAGCACCTTTGGCATGTTTAAAAGCAAACCACCACAGTTGCAAAAATCCAATTAATCCTTTATGATTTTTAGCCGAACGGTGTTCAACAAAACTGTAACCAAGTGTATTTGCCAAATAACTACTAAGCATAAACTCGTGGCGATAACCACCAGTTTTTGCAGAGCCATGAGATATGTAGTTAATAGATTTGATAACTTTACTATTTATTTCATTAGGTAAATTTTACCTACGTTTTCTAAAAAGTAGTTATCGGCTTGTGTTTTACGTTTCTCGATGTTTGTGCCATTAATACGCGTAAATACTTGGTATAAATAAACGCCATTTGCCAAACGATCACCATAATTATCTGTTCCATCCCAGCTATAATCGCTCATGTTTTGACCAATTTTTATGGGACCAAATTCGTCTTTGGTAATTTCTTTTACAATTTTTCCTGTAACTGTCATTATCCTTATTAATAATTGGTCGGGCGGACTTGCACCAGTTAATGTAAATACAAATTTAACATTGGTAGTAGCTGGGTTAGGATAAGGAAAAAAGTTAGTGATTGATGATTTTTTTTGCATGTTAAAATCAACCTCATAAAACTCGCTTCCTGCAATGTTCCCACTGGCATCTTTACTTAATACTTTTAGTGTATAAATCCCTTCTTCAGCCAGGTTAGGCTTATATTCTAACATCGCCTTATTGTTAGCATTGGTAGCTGGTATAAACCTAAGGTTGGCAGATGAAATATTTATTCTTTCAAAGTCTAAATCGGATGGTTTGCGCATATATAAAATAAACGATGAAGTATCTGATTGTAATTTAAATTTACTATCATCTTTTGACGAAATTCTAATGGTAGGTGTTGGTGAAACAAAATCACCATTTATAATGCGATAACCATCAAAAGTAACATCCATAATCGGATTTATTTTATCAGCCTTAACCACAAAACTTTTAAATAAATAATTATTTACTTTGGTGTATTCACTTTGTGGGCCATCATTAAAATACAACTCCAATGCATGTTGTCCGCTTAGGTTGTAGGTTGATACTTTTTGGCTAAAACGTACTACTTCATTTGGATTTAATTGTCCTAAGTTTTGCTGTGTAGTAAACTTAATTGTTCTGTTTTCATCAAGCACACGCATTAAAAAAGGCATGCTATCAAACCCAATTTTTGATACATTTTTAAATGAGATTGTTATTGCCATACTATCACCTTGATCTAAAATTGCATTGTGAAAAGTATACCCATCGGCTATAGAAATTGTACCTTCTGGAGCGGGTGTGTGCCTTATTATCCAATAGTTTAATTGATCTGGCGTACGATAAGTTGTATCAAATAAAGTAAATCCTAATTTTAAATATGGAAACTTTGAAGCATCAATAAATGATAAATCATCATTGTTACTTGCATTTTTTAACATTAATGTATCAGCTCCATCAGCACCCAATGCATACACATCTACAGTATTAAAATCATTACCATTATTCTCTGTTGGATTAAATAGATAGGCTACATTTTTCCATGTTTTAGCAGGACCAATAATTTTGCTTCGAGCACTTGCGGTAAACCATTTACCAAACAAAACAGTATTAGCTATTGCATTGGTATCAGCAGTTAAAATACTTAAAGTATCTTCTGCTATTGTACCAATTGGCGCACCTGCAATACCTACCATACTAAAGGCAACATTTGGGTTATTTGAATTGGCCACTTTTACCGAACCTAATTTGGCAAAAGCATTACGCATTTGAGGACTCCAACTTGCATTACCATTATCATACACACTCCATATCGCCACATAAGTTCCAGCATCTAAAGAGTCGACAAAACGTTGGAAATCTACTTGCCCTGCAGGCGAATTTGGAAATCCATAATAGTATAATTTACGCAACGAAGGATTATTGTTATTATTAATTACGTTGG
>JAUCCO010000091.1:0-14098 GCA_034676125.1 Bacteroidia bacterium | reverse complement strand
CCGTGATATGTCGTCTTTTTTCAAACTCATCAGCTGTTAAAGTTTGCCTATCGGGTGCAATAAATCCATCATTACTTTGTGCCCATTTTAAAATAATATATGGTCTTTTTTGGGTAATGTAGGTTATAAATCTTTTGTTTAATTCAGCACACGCATCAACTAAAATACCTGTAATAACTTCAATACCAGATTCACGCAATAGTTTAATGCCATTGCCACTTACCAGTGGATTTGGGTCGGTAAAGCCAATAACTACTTTTTTAACCCCATGTTTAATTAATGCATTTGCACAAGGAGGTGTTTTTCCGTAATGGCTGCATGGTTCAAGTGTAACATAAACGGTAGATTGGCTAATTAAATCTTTATTTACAACACTATTTAATGCATTTATTTCGGCATGTGCTTCGCCAAACTTTTGGTGCCAACCTTCGCCAATAATAGTATCATTATGCACAATAACGCAGCCAACCATTGGGTTTGGAGCAACATGGCCAGCACCCAGTTGGGCTATATCTATTGCCCTTTGCATGTATTTTTTATGCGTAATCACCGTGCGAAAGTAAGGTTTTTGTATTTTGCCGCCATGAATTCCATTAATGCCAAAGATTATTTTGTGCAATTTGCACAAAAATTAACCAATATTTATGATGACGAAGAGGCGAGGGCCATTGCTGGATACGTTTGTGCGGAGTTGTTATTTATTAAATGGCATCAGCTAAAAGTTATCGAAAAACTATTGAGCGAAGCTGAAAAATCAAACCTTGATACTATTTTAAATAGGTTAATACAGGGTGAGCCCTTGCAATATGTATTGGGATATACTTGGTTTTATGGCTTAAAATTTCAGGTAGATAAAAGTGTTTTAATTCCTAGGCCAGAAACAGAAGAGTTGGTTGAAATAGTGATTAATTACTGTAACCAAAATAATATAAAATCTCCAACAATAATTGATTTGGGCACAGGTAGTGGTTGTATTCCTGTAAGTTTAAAAAAGAACTTGCCAACTGCGCAGGTTTTTGGAGTAGATGTTATGGATAATGCATTAGTAACAGCTAAAAATAATGCCTTTTTAAACAAAGCAGATGTTAGTTTTATTAAGGCTGATATGTTAGATATAGAAACACTTACACAACAAATAAAAATTACACAACATCCTGTTGTACTCATTTCAAACCCACCTTATATTGCACAAAACGAAGCAGACAAAATGCACTTAAATGTATTAAAACATGAGCCCCGTGAGGCGTTGTTTGTGCCAGATAATGATGCATTAAAGTTTTATAAGGCGATTGTAACTTATGCCAAACAAAGTTTAAATAAAGGAGATATAATTTGGTTAGAAATAAATCCTTTGTTTGCAGATGATACCTTGCAATTGTTTTCCAATGCTCATTTTTACCAATCATCATTAATTAAAGACCTTACAGGTAAATTACGGTTTTTAAATACGGTGATTTAATTATATTGCCTCAAATTATAAACCTTAATAAAAACTAAAAAACATGAAAAAAATCTACTTAGTTGCACTATCAATTGTAGCCTATTTTGGTGCATCAGCTCAAATTATTAACCCAATGAATGCAAGCACTATTGTTGAACTTAAAGAAGTGGAATGGACTTTTCCGGGCTTTAAAGATGTAACATCAAAAATTAAATACCTGGTTTCGCCTACTAAAATTGGTTTCGAAACAGCCTTTTCTTTTAACATTTTGCGTGATACTAATAATAATATCACTAGCATGCAAACTGCCGATATTAATGTTAATTATCCATTAGATTTAAAATACAAAACCACCGCCACCGTTACTGGAAACAAATTAAATGCAGTTATTCAAACAGCAGATAATTCATCAACAGATCCATTTGCTGATTATAAAAAAGAAACCATTTACAAAAACTTATTGGGAAAAGATAGTTTATTGATTGTTGAACGCATAGTTTCAGGTGCATTTACAGAGGTTAGACGTTTAAAAGTTAACTACAATTCAAACGGTACTATCGCTTCACTTCATGAGTTGTTGCCAATTTCTGATAATTATGAACTTGCAGGATATAGAAACTTTGGTTACTCAGGTACAAAACGTATTACTGATACAACTTATGCCGTTGTTTCTGGAGGTGATGAAATAACAGCTTACAGCCGTTTGTTTTATACGGGTACTGATAAATTAGATAGTGTATTGGTATTTAGCGTATCGCAAGGTAATGGTTATTTAAAATCAGGCTATCGCATGGTTTACAATGCTACTGAAGGTATTGCCGAAATTTTTGCAACCCGTGTATCTTCGGTTGATACTGCATTTGAATTTAGAATACAATATACCGGTACCAAAACTATTACGCCTCCACCAGTTGGACAAAATGCAATTACCAAATTAGATGGTGCTAACTTTAATTGTTATCCAATGCCTACTAAGAATGAGTTAACTGTATCTTCAAATGATGGTAAAAAATACCGTTATACTTTGATAGATGTTTTTGGAAAACAAATTGACGCAACTCCTTCATTAGTTCAAGCTACTTTTAATACTGCGGTGCTTGCAAACGGAATTTACCTACTAAATATTTATAACGAAACGGGTGATTTTACTACAAAGAAAATTGTTGTAAGTCACTAGTTTAAAAACCAAACAATATGCATAAAATAATAAGCATAGTATTAATTTTAGCTTCCTTTTCGGTTATGGCCCAAATGCCACATCAGTGGGAAGAACATAAATCTCCTGATGGAAGATTTACCTATAAAACTGTTCAAAATGATCCATTAGGAGTACGGATTTATACCTTACAAAATGGGTTAACAGTGATGATTTCGGTGAATAAGCTTGAGCCTAGGGTACAAACCTACATTGCCACAAAGGCAGGTAGTAAAAATGACCCATCTGATAATACTGGATTGGCGCATTATCTTGAGCATTTATTGTTTAAAGGAACTGATAAATTTGGTACTAAAGATTGGGCTAAAGAAAAAGTTCAATTAGATAAAATTGATGCACTTTATGAGCTGTATAATAAAACTACTGATGATAAGAAACGTAAAGTTATTTATCGTAACATCGATTCGGTGAGCGGTGTTGCAAGTCAATATGCAATTGCAAACGAGTATGATAAAATGTTGTCTACTATTGGTGCGCAAGGTACCAATGCATTTACATCACTTGAGCAAACGGTGTATGTAAATGATATCCCACAAAACCAAATTGAAAACTGGCTAAATATTGAAGCCGAGCGTTTTCGCGCACCCGTTTTACGTTTGTTTCATACAGAATTAGAAGCAGTTTACGAAGAAAAAAATATTGCTTTAGATAATGATGGTAGAAAAGTATTTGAAGCCATGATGGCTAATTTATTTACCAAACATGCTTATGGTACACAAACTACCATTGGAACTGTTGAGCACTTAAAAAATCCATCGTTAATTAAAATACGCAACTACTTTAACACGTATTATGTACCTAATAATATGGCTATAATTTTAGCGGGTGATGTTGACCCTGATAAAACTGTTACAATGATTGCCGATAAGTTTAGCTACATGCAAGCTAAGCCAGTACCACCTTATGTTTTTGAACAAGAACCTAAACGTGATGCACCAAAAGTTGTTAATATTTATGGTCCAGATGCAGAAAATATCATGATTGCATTTCGTACTCCAGGAGCAAACTCTAATGATGCTAAATTGGCAACTTTAGTTGATTATTTATTAGCAAACTCAAAGGCTGGTTTTATTGACTTAAATTTAGTTAAACAACAAAAAGTATTGGCCGCATCTTCATCTGTTTGGATTAATAAAGACTATGGAATTCATTTTCTAACGGGTAAGCCTAAGCAAGGACAAACATTAGATGAAGTACGCGCATTATTACTAGAACAAATTGATAATATTAAAGCGGGTAAGTTTACCAACGAAGATTTAAAAGCGATTATTAATAATTTTAAAGTTGAAATTATTAGAAATAACGAAAGCAACGAAGGAAGAGCTTATAACATGTTAGATGCATTTGTAGTTGGTATGCCTTGGACAGAACAAGTAAAATTGGTTGATGATTTAGCTAAAATTACACGTGAAGAAATTATTAACTATGCCCATAAAGCTTATGGTAATGATTATGTAGTAGTAAATAAAAATATTGGAGAAGATAAAAACACTTCAAAAATTGAAAAACCTACCATTACACCCGTTGAAGTAAATCGCAATGATATGAGTCCTTTTGTTTCATCAATTGTTAACTCAAACCCTCCACGCATTACACCTAAGTTTTTAGATTTTGATAAAGACGTAACCCGTGCTACCTTAAATAAAAACCTGCCTGTTTATTACATAAAAAACAACGAAAACGGATTGTTTAGTATGTATTATGTGCTTGATATGGGTAAGTTTAATAATATTAAATTACCAATGGCGGTGCAATTGTTACAGTATTTAGGTACGGATAAATATACTAGCGAACAAATAAGCAAAGAGTTTTTTAAGTTAGCTTGTAATTTTAATGTAAGTGCAGGCGATGATCAAGTGTATGTTTCGTTAAGCGGCTTAAATGAAAACTTTGAACCAGCTTTAAAATTATTTGAACACTTGTTGGCTAATGCAAAACCCGATCAAGAGGCCTTAAACCAATTGGTGCAACGTATTTTAAAACAACGTACAGATGCTAAATTAAACAAGCAAGGAATTTTTTGGCAAGCATTGCGTAGTTATGTAATTTATGGAAAAAATAATCCGTACAAATACAATTTAACTACCGCACAACTTGAAGCTTTAAAAGCAACAGAATTGGTTGATATGATTAAACAATTAACCAGCTACCAACATAGTATTTATTATTATGGTCCGTTGCAGTTAACTAACTTAACCACAATGTTAACAAAAGAACATAAGTTAGTTAAAAAATTAAAACCAATACCGGCACCAATTGTATTTGTTCGCAATCAAACCAGTAGCAATAAAGTGTTTTTTGTTAATTATAAAATGGTTCAAGCAGAAGTGTTTTGGTTAAGTCGTATGGCACAACCATATGATACTACTGCTTATCCTACAATTAGTATGTTTAACGAGTACTTTGGTGGTGGCATGTCATCAGTAGTTTTTCAAACCATACGCGAAAGCAAAGCTTTGGCATATTCTACTTTTTCGCGCTATGCAAATCCTGGTAAAAAGGAAGATCCATATTATATTACAGCATACATAGGTACACAAGCAGATAAGTTAAATGATGCAGTACCAGCCATGCAAGAATTGCTAACCACATTACCTTATGCCGAAGCCAGTTTTAATGCGGCTAAAGAAGCCATAAAACAACAAATTGAAACACAACGTACCAATAAAGAGTCGGTATTTTTTAGTTTAATGGCAGCTGATAAATTGGGCTTACACCATGATATTAACAAAGATATTTATGGTGCTATAGACAATATTAACTTTAAAGAAATAGAACAGTTTTATAACACACATTATAAAAATGCACCATACCATTTTATGATTATGGGAAGTAAAGAAAAGGTTAAAATAGAAGACTTAAAAAAATATGGTGAAGTGGAAGAATTATCGCTTGAAGATATTTTTGGATACTAGTATTTAATTTGTGTTTAAAAAAAACCTCCCTAATGCGGAGGTTTTTTTTTGCTTTTTATTAGCGCATAATTTTAGGTTTGCTACTTTTTTACTACTTATTTTTCAATAATATTTAAAATCTCATTGCTGTGAAATTATACTAAATTGCAATTAAGTTTATACCCAAAAAAATTACTCAATGGGAATAGCTCTAATTTAATTAAAAAAGTCATGCAGAAACAACAAATACTTATCATACTAATTTTTAGTCTATTTATAACGGCTTGTAATTCTACAAGAATAGTGCAACCTATAGATAAAGGTAAAACACAGGTAGGAGTGTGTTTTGGTGGCCCAGTAATTAAAACGGGAGCAGCCGTACTACCAATTCCATTGACTAGTTTTTATGGTGCATACGGCTTAAATAATAGCACTACAGCTTTTGGTTCAATTAATGCCACTTCGCTGTTTTTTACGGTTTTACAATCTGATTTTGGTATAACAAAACAAATTATATCACCACATAAGTTTATACCCGGAATTAGTGTTAGTCCAATTGCTAATGTATTGTTCGATTTATTGACTTATAAATTTAGCTTTTATCCTCAAGTAGATGTTAATGCTTATTGGAACTACGGTGCTAAAAAGCATCTTTTCTATTTTTCGCTTAATAGTTGGTTTGAGTTACATGAAGAAAAGGCACATAATTTACCACAAAATAAATATTGGTTACCAAGTATTGGTTTGGGTAATCAATGGAATAATGCTAATTATTCACTACAAATTGAGCTCAAGTATATTGGTGCAACAGATATTAATAAGGGTATAGTGGTTGATTATGCTACTTTAAATTCAAAAGCAGGACTGGGGTTTTATGTTGGATTATCTAAAAAGTTTTAAAAACATCAGAAGTACTTCTTTTTTAATATTTTTTTGTATTGCTTTATCATCTTGTTTAAGTTTAGATAGCCAATAATACCAATTGTAATGCCGAATAACTTTTGCTTTTTAATCAATATTGCACACTTATTATCTTTCAATTAATCACGTATTAAAAGTTTAAGTTTTTTATCGTTTCTATTTGAGCTATTTTTGCGGAAGATTACAGTTTTTTAAAAGCGATTTATATGATAGTTTGGACAATATTTATACTTGTAGTTTTAATTGCTTTAGTTTTAGACTTAGGTGTTTTTAACCGCACTCCTCATGAGATAAAAACTAAGGAAGCTGCAATCTGGACGAGTATTTGGGTTTCATGTGCAATGCTGTTTTCTGGTGTTATATATTTTGCATTTAAAAACAGTTGGATTGATAATCCTACCCATTTAACACCATCTCATGCCGTATTAAAATACATAACCGGATATTTAATTGAACTTTCATTAAGCGTTGACAACGTTTTTATCATTGCATTAATTTTTTCTTCATTCGCTATACCTAAAAAGTACCAACACGAAATTTTATTTTATGGCGTTTTGGGTGCAATTGTGTTTAGGGCAATTATGATATTTTTTGGTGTTGCGCTGATCAATAAGTTTAGTTGGATTATTTATGTTTTCGGTATTTTTTTAATCATCACTGCACTCAAAATGTTGTTTAGCCATAATGAAAACAGTGATGCAAAAGACTTTAAAATTTACAAATGGATTAAGAAAATTTATCCTGTAACAAATACGGTTTATAATGATAAGTTTTTTATTAGAAAAGCCGGAATAACAGTTGCAACACCACTATTTGTTACACTTGTTATTATTGAATTAACCGACATATTTTTTGCTATTGATAGTATTCCAGCAATTTTAGCAATAACAGCCGATCCATTTATTGTTTTTAGTTCAAACATACTTGCAGTAATGGGCTTAAGATCCATGTTTTTTTTAATTGTAGGCATGTTAGATAAGTTTAAATACATTAATTATAGCCTTGTAATAATACTTGCATTTGTAGGTGTAAAGATGCTTATTTCTCATCAAATTGACATTCCTGAATGGCTTTCGCTTGCGGTTATAATTTTGTCGTTGGCTGGTGGAATGATAGCCTCAAAAATATTTAATAAAAAACAAAAACTGTTAAAGCCGTAAATCGTTTAGTTACTAATTTTGATACTTAAATTGTTAGTTGTAAAAAACTAAAATCAGGTAAATGTATTACCTGCACTTTTGGTTTTCTTTACACATCTATGAAGATTTGCATCCAAATTTGTGGAATTGCAATTTCAAAAATCATAATTGATTATCAACACATTAATGTTTATTCCGTTTTGCCTAAAACGCAGTAGGTTACGTTCTTTTCTATCTATATTTCTCACCTAAAATATCAGAAAAAATTTGGTGGCCTTAATAAATATTGGTACTTTGGGGGTTAAGACCAGTTTATTTTATGCAAATTACAAAAATATTTAATGCGGCTATCAAGCCAAATACTTCTGAAAAAACAGAGGTTGTTAATTTTTTATTCGACAATTTAGAACAGTATGGAGATCCGAAAGAACACATCACAAAAGCTATTGATTATGCTATAAAAGAATTTGCTTCTTTTGGTGGTTTTGTGTTGGTTTTAAAAGATGATGAAGGTATTCAAGGCGCTGTTGTAGTTAATCAAACAGGTATGGGTGGTTACATTCCCGAAAACATTTTGGTATACATTGCCATCCATAAAAATAACCGCGGACAAGGTATTGGAAAAAAATTGATGCAAACTGCAATCGAAACTGCCAATGGAGATATTGCACTGCATGTTGAAGCTAACAATCCTGCGAAACGTTTATATGAAAAACTGGGCTTTACTAACCCATATTTAGAAATGAGGTTGAAAAAATAGCCTATGGGAATTCATATCATCGATTTATCTATATTTATATTTTACCTTATTTTTATGTTAGGCATAGGGTTTTACTTTATGCGCAAAAATAAATCAAAAGAAGATTATTTTGTTGGTGGTCGCTCCATGTCTGCCGGGCATATTGGTCTTTCTGTAGTTGCTACAGATGTGGGAGGTGGTTTTTCAATTGGGCTTGGTGGACTTGGTTTTACCATGGGCTTGTCGGGTAGTTGGATGCTTTTTACAGGATTACTTGGTGCATGGTTAAGTGCAGTTTGGCTTATTCCTAAAATTTATCCCATCGCCAAAAAACATAACTTTTTAACCTTTCCGCAAACGCTGGCTTACCACTATGGCAAACGGGTTGCACTTGTTGCAGGTATTATTTCCTTTATTGGTTATGTAGGTTTTACAAGCTCACAAATTTTAGCAGGTGCAAAATTAGCTTCGGCTACTTTTCCTGCAATTACCATCAATAATGCAGCATTACTTATTGGTGTAATAGCCGTTGGTTACACTGTAGTTGGAGGTATAAAAGCTGTAATTTATACTGATACCGTTCAATGGATTATTTTAATGGTAGGTTTGGTTTTTATTGGTATACCTATTGGATATTATCACATTGGTGGTTGGCAAGCGCTTAACACTTATGTGCCTTCAAACTTTTTATCACTAACCAATGTTGGTTTTGTGCAAGTATTTAATTGGCTAATTACCATTGTACCAATATGGTTTGTTGGGATGACACTTTATCAACGAATTTATGCATGTAAAGATGTAAAAACGGCAAAGCGTGCTTGGCATATTGCTGGATTATTTGAATGGCCCATCATGGCATTTATGGGTGTTGCGCTTGGCTTATTTTCGAGAGTTGCATTTGAGCAAGGTATGTTTACCAATATAGGTTTTGCACCAGGTTCTCAAATGGATGCCGAACTAGGTTTACCATTATTACTTAGCAATATTTTGCCAGTTGGACTTATTGGATTGATGATGGCTGCATATTTTTCGGCTATTATGAGCACTGCGGATAGTTGCTTAATGGCTGCTTCGGGTAATTTTATGACAGATATTTTAGAATATTTTAAACCAATAAATCATAAGGATGCCATTAAATATTCGCAAATTATTACACTTGCTATTGGTGCAATTGCTATGGTTTTAGCCACAATGATGCACAGTGTTTTAGATATGATGTTGTACTCTTACGCATTTATGGTTTCGGGATTATTGGTGCCCGTTGTGGGAAGTTTGGTGTGTAAAAAACCAAACTCGATGGCAGCTATGTTGTCCATGATTTTTGGTGGAGGAACAACATTAATCTTAATTATTTTAAACCTAAATCTTCCTTTTGGTTTAGATGCAAATTTCTTTGGCATTAGTATTTCGGCCATTATATTTTTAATCATTCAAAACACGGCAAAACCAAATGTTAAATACCGCACAGCTTAATCAGCTTACTACTGTTCGCAAAATATTTCATGCAAATCCAGAAATTTCTGAGCAGGAGTTTGAAACACAAAAACGTATTATTGAGTTTTTATCAACTGCAACAAAAGCACTTATTAAACCTGTTGGTAATACAGGTGTTTTAGCAGTTTTTGAAAGTGAAAATGTTGGCCCAACCATCATGATTCGTGGTGATATAGATGCTTTACCAATTGAAGAAATAAATACTTTTGCCCATAAATCAACCCAAAAAGGTGTATCGCATAAATGCGGACACGATGGCCATATAACAATTCTTTTAGGCTTGGCACAATTACTTTCTGAGCAAACTATTAAAACAGGAAAAGTATTGTTGTTGTTTCAACCAGCCGAAGAAAATGGAATGGGAGCAGCGGCAGTTTTGAGTGATACTGAATTTAACCAATATAAAATAGATTACGTTTTTGCGTTACACAATTTGCCTGGTTACCCCATGCACGAAATTGTGGTGAAAGAAAATGAGTTTACCGGAAATGTAAAAAGTATTATATTAAAAATGACTGGGAAAACTGCCCATGCTGCAGAGCCTGAACAAGGATTAAATCCAAGTACGGCTATTGCAGAATTATTTGCATTTGCAGAAAATATTACACATAACAAACCCGAAGAAAAAGACTTTTTTTTAATGACGCCTGTGTATGCCACCTTGGGAGATTTGGCTTACGGAATTTCAGCAGGATATGGTGAAACACATTTTACCATTAGAAGTTGGAGTACCGATTTAATGGCCGAACGTACCAAAACAATTGTGGCATTTATGGAAAATGTTTGCGCTAAATATCATCTATCGCCCAACATATCTTGGACCCAAGTTTTTCATGCAAATATTAATAACCCACAAGCAGTAGATTTTATTAGAAAAGCCAGTATTAAAAATAATTTAACTTTAACAGAACGCGATTATCCTTTCCGTTGGGGAGAAGATTTTGGCCTATTTACCCAAAAATATAAAGGTGCAATGTTTGGAGTAGGAGCAGGAATAAATACACCTGCCTTGCATAACCCGGATTATGATTTTCCTGATGAAATCACACCTACCGCAATTCGCATTTTTTATCAAATCATCAGTTTAATTTTATAACAGTGTTTCAAACATCCTATATCGAACTTTCTTTAGCTGCCGTAAAAAACAACATCGATTTTATTCAAAAATTTTTGGGTACAAACGTTACGTTTTCTTCGGTTGTAAAAGGCAATGCATACGGCCATGGCATTATTAATTATGTGCCATTGGCGCATCAATGTGGAGTAAGGCATTTTAGTGTTTTTAGTGCGCAAGAAGGGTTGGCAGTAACACAAGCACTTAGCAATAATGAGTATACATTAATGATTATGGGCCATATTAATAATGAAGAATTAGCATGGGCCATTGAAAACGAAATTGAATTTTATATTTTTGAAGAAAATCGACTTGATGCTGCAATTGCTACAGCAAAAAAAATAGGTAAAAAGGCTTGTATACATGTAGAGTTAGAAACCGGAATGAACCGCACTGGTTTTGATCATCGAATAGTTCAATCTATATTTAATAAAATTGCAGCCAACCTAAATTATATTGATGTAAAAGGAATTTGTACCCATTTGGCTGGGGCCGAAAGTATCACCAATTATAAGCGTATTCAAGAACAAATGGGTCGTTTTAAAAGGTACCAATCAAGCCTAAAAACATATCCTTGGTTAGATGCAAAAAGGCATATTGCAAGTTCATCTGCTGCTTTGCGTTATCCCGCAACACAATGGGATTTGGTGCGAATTGGCATTCTACAATTTGGATTTTTTCCTACACAAGAAATTTTTGTACACTACACTGCAAAAAAGAAATCTATCGAAAATCCTTTAAAGCGTATTTTAAGTTGGAAAACCAATGTGATGGATATAAAAACAGTTAAAGCGGGCGAATTTGTTGGTTATGGCACTTCGTATTTTACCAATCAAGCTACAAAAATTGCATTGTTGCCTGTGGGCTATTCATCTGGCTATAGTCGTTCGTTAAGTAACCAGGGTAAGGTATTAATAAACGGAATGCGTTATGATGTTATTGGAACCATAAATATGAGTATGCTTGCTGTGGATATTTCGATGAACGAAAATATTAAAAAAGGAGATGAAGCGGTTTTAATTGGCAACCAAGGCGGCCAAGAAATTTCAGTATCATCATTTAGCGATTTCAGTCAGCTTATTAATTACGAATTGCTAACCAGATTACCACAAGATATTCCTAGAATTATTACAACTTAACTATGGCAGAATTAATTATACAAACAGAAAAAATTAAAAGTAACATCAAATTTTTGAGCGATTACTTTAATAAACATAATATACATTGGAGCTTAATTACCAAAGTTTTTTCGGGTGATAAAGAATTTTTAAAACACGTACTTACTGATGATGTGATAGAGAAAATAGATTCAGTTGGAGACTCGCGTTTAACAAGTTTAAAAAATCTTAAAGCCGTAAATCCAAACATGCGCACCATATATATTAAGCCACCCGCTAAAGTATATGCCGATGAAGTGATAAAGTATGCAGATGTTTCGCTAAACAGTTCATTTACCACCATTCAATCACTTAACGAAGCTGCTAAAAGAGCAAATAAAATTCATGAAATTATTATCATGGTTGAGTTGGGCGAATTACGCGAAGGAGTGAACCGTGCTGATATTATGACCTTTTACGAAAAAGTATTTAACCTCTCAAATATAGAAGTTATTGGACTTGGATCTAATTTAGGATGCATGTATGGCGTAACACCATCTTATGATAAACTATTGCAATTATCACTTTATAAAGAGTTGATTTCGGCAAGATTTAACAAACAATTAAAGTTTATTTCTGGAGGAACTTCTATTACACTTCCGCTTATAGAAATGGGAAGTGTGCCAAAAGACATCAACCACTTTCGAATTGGTGAAGCAGCATTTTTTGGGTTGAGTCCGTTAGATAAAAAACCATTTAAAACCCTTTTTACAGATACCTTTGAATTTAGGGCCAACATAATAGAGTTAGAAGAAAAACACATCGTACCCGAAGGTATAATTAGTGATGCAAACATTGGCCACACTGCTGCCTATGATAACCAAGATAGGAACGAAACAACCGTAAAAGCCATACTAGATTTTGGTATGTTAGATGTAGATAAAGAAGATATTGAAACCGATGATAAAAGTTTATCGTTTGTAGGAATAACATCAGACATGCTAGTGGTAGACTTAGGTGAAAACAAAACTAAAGACGGCAAACAAAAATATAAAATTGGCGATACCATAAGTTTTAAACCCAGTTATATGGGAGTAGCCAGGTTGCTAAATTCTAAATTTATAGATAAACGATTTGTGTAAAATGGGGCTTTAGTTTTAGTAGGTTTGGTGTTGATATTTAAGCTATTTTGCTTTGAGGTTGAATAATTGAGTATTGTTAAGAAAATTGCCATATTAATTATGTAATTTACATTGCGCATTGCGTTAAGTTAAACAATAGAAATACAATCTTATATTTGTACTTATAATTAATAAATATCATGAAAGGAATATCATATATTACTAACCACAAAAACGAAAAGGTTGCTGTTCAAATAGAGCTAAAAGCAATTTTAGAACATCAAGAAGCGATTGAAGATTTACTAGATGGTATTATTGCAGAAAGCAGAAAAGATGAAGAGAAAATACCGTTAAAAAAAGTAATTAAAAACCTCAAAAAATCGGGCAAGCTAAAATGAAACAGTACGAAGTAGTATTGTCTAAGACAGCAGGGAAATCTTTGTCTAAATTGCCCACTTCAATTATTGAAAAAATTATCCCTTTACTCGAAGCATTGGGTTTAAACCCTCGTCCAGCTGGTTGCAAAAAATTAAAGGGCTTCGATAATTTATGCAGTAAATGATGTAGTTTTATTGATAGATGTTAGAGAGATTGGCCATCGTAAAAATATTTATAAACCGTTATAATTTTTCGTTTACTTATAATCTGCTCGAGTAAGCCTTGGGTTTGTAATGTGTGGCGCTTGTATCGAGAGTAGGACTTGAGAAGTAAAAAGAATTTTGCTTTACAAAGTTTTGTAACCTACAAACAAATTAATACATTGTGCATGTAAAAATGTATAACCACAACACAATAAACTTATCCTACAACGCCTCATCACAAAGCGCGCAAAAAACGTACACCAACTTATTAACCATAGGTAAAAAGTACCGTGTAAGTTTTGATTTTGGTATTGATGGTATTACCACGGCTTCGTTTACGT
>JAUCCO010000090.1:0-14336 GCA_034676125.1 Bacteroidia bacterium | reverse complement strand
TTAGCCATAGATTACAATTGAGCCACAGATTACACAGATTGCACAGATTTTTTGGGGATTACGAGTTAGCCATAGATTACAATTGAGCCACAGATTACACAGATTGCACAGATTTTTTGGGGATTGGGAGTTAGGCAGAGATTGAGAGTTAGCCTATGTTTTGGGAGAATGGTGTGCTTTGGCACTGGCTTATACAACTACTACAAAATTTTGTGTTTGTTTTGTAGTAGTTGTTTAGCTTTTTTATGTTTGATTTTGTTGGTGTTAAAAAACAGGTAATTTAATTACTTGTTGGTTTCCGTCAATATCGTTTATGTGCAAAAAGTATGTGCCACTTGGTAAATCTGCTAGGTTTATGGTTTGTGGTTGAGCGTTTAAATCAAACTGTTTTATGTTTCTACCTTGTACATCATAAACCCAAATGGTAAATGCAACTTCGGTGTTTGGTTTAATACGGAATTGTTTATCGCCTGCCGGTAAAATGCTCAACACTTCTTTAGTTGTTTTGTCTAAATAAGGTGGAATAATTACTTCTTTGCTCCATATAAAATTACCATCTACATCAAGTTGTTTTAGTTTGTAGCCTACTGCATTTTTTCCAGCATTATTATCGGTATAGTTGTAAAATACACTTTCGCTGCTGTTAAGTTTTCCTGCAATAAATTGTACTAAACTCCATTCGGTTTGTGTTGCATCTTTTTTATAAATTTCAAATCCGCGGTTATTTTTTTCGCTGTAGGTATTCCAATTAATTGTTGCATTTTCAGCACTTATTCGCTTAGCCGAAAAGTTACCTATACTTACCGGTAAAGCATTATTTGCTGGTCCGTTTAATTCAAAATTATCTATAGCTACACCTGCATTATTTACACTCACATCTGATTTGAAAATTATTCTAAAACAAACCTGGTTTTGTCCTGCAAAAATATTTGTGGTATACGAGCTTAATGCAAAACTTGTCATTGTAGTAGCGCTCGTGTAATATGCTTGGTTAGATAAAAACGGCCTACCTGTGCTTGTGTTTGCATAGTTATACCAATTAGCAGCAACAGTTGTTCCTAATGGTAGCCAATTATTTCCTTTGTCTAGGCTATATTCAACCCTAAATCCATCCCAAGTGGCTTCTGTTTTATATTTTGATCTAAAACTAACGGTATAGTTACCAGCAGCAGTACAATTAAAATTTGGTGTAAGTAATGCGGCTTCGGTTAAGTCAACATAATTTGAATTTAAAGAGGTAACCCAAGCTTTGGTTCCTGAGTAGGTTCCATTTTTTCCTGTTATGGTTGAAGAGCCAAGTTCGAAAGAAGTTCCTGAAACTGTTAAAGGAGCAAAATCATTTAAATTGGTTTCAAAATTGCCACCATCTGCAGCTAAGTAGGGCACACCCCGATAAGGTAATATAGTTATAAAACTATTTTTTGTGAGCGAAGATGCTCCACCATTAATAGTAAGGGTAACATTAAATACACCAGCGGTTGTATAATTTTTTGTTGGACTTGGTGATGTGCTTGTTGTTCCATCACCAAAATTCCATAAATAAGAAAGGGCACCCGAAGAGTTAGATATAAATTGAATAGGTGAGTTTATATAAGTAATCGATTTGTTTGCACTAAAATTTGCAGCCACAATAGGATTGCTTAAATCAAAAACATTACTGGTAAATAATCCTCTGCCATGCGTAGCAGCCACAACTAGCTTATCAGATTTACGTAGTTTAAGCATATCAACCCTAGTATTGCTTAATCCACTATTTGTAGGTTGCCAATTTGTAGTTGTACCAGTTAATGTATCGGTACTCCAAACACCAAGTTCGGTTGCTACTAAAATTTGGTATGGCTTGAATGGATTAAGTAATGCCCATCTAATTGGCATATCCGGTAAATTACCTTCAATACTTACCCAAGTAATTCCGCCATTTTTAGTTTCCCAAATGCTGTTCACACCAAAACTACTGTATACTATTATTACATGGTCATCATTTCCATCTTCTACTTCAATACAACTTACGTAACCTGCTGGCAAGCCTGTTGGGTTAATTAAAGTTCCGGCAGTTGTACCACTCACGCTATGTGCATTATCAACCCTAACCACACGGCCACTGCTGGTGCCTAAGTAAATTCTACCAACTATATTTGGCGATACTTTTACAGCACTTACCATTACATTATTTAAATTGGCAACTGTAATGTTGCTGCTAGAATTACCCGTTTGTGGATTACTCCAACGCATATAATTCCCACTACCATAAGCCGCATACATAATGTTTAGGCTATCATCATAATCAGTTGGATTTATAAATCGGCCAGTACTTGAACCAAATGTTAATCCTGAACCGCTAAAACTAGTACCATTATTTGTGCTACGGTAATAAGCATTGTATACGTAAGAAGTAAATTGGTATGCAGGTTGATTTTGATCTATGTGGCAAAAAGCACCATCGCCACCGGTAACTTCGGTTGTGTTATTTATACCAACTTGAGTAAACCTGTGCGAACCGTTATCTTGCGCTCCAGCTAAGTAAAAATTATCAGTGGTAGGATGAATATCGGCTGCATAAAACTGAGTGGTGTTGTAATTGATTTCTTTAGCAGTGATTGTTGGAATTGCAGCAGTAGCATTTGCACTTCTATAAATTCCGCCATCGTTACCAAAATACATTACGTTTGAGTTTCCTGGTTCAAACAAAGCAAGGTGTTGGTCTGCATGCACATCTTGAAAACCAAAGCCACCATACCAGTGCGAAACTTGTTGCCAAGAGCTACCACCATTTGTGGTTTTAAATAAATCAATTCCTCCTACAAAACAAACATTGGTATTGTTAGGGTCTGCAGCTATTGATAAATCATACCAAGCTTGTGTGCGCGAAAAATCATAATTAGAAATTCCGCCATCAGCATCAGCAGGGTAGGCTTGGGTAGTATCAAAACTTACTCCTGCATTTGTACTTCTTATAATTGCTCTAATTCTCGAACCCGATTCAACAATTCCCCAAATAACATTGGTATCAATTTCAGTAACTGCAAGTTCAATTTCGCGGCCAATTGTTAATCCATTTATTGGGCTAGGGGTTGTCCAGGTAGCACCATTATTATATGATTTATGAATAGTACCAGAGCCAGTATTAGCATTGCTCATGGTAACGTATAAAGTTCCATTGTTCATACGTTCAATATCTTCGGCTTCATTGCCAAGTGCACCAGATATGCCTGTTCCTAATACTTTTGTCCAAGTAGTTCCAGCGTTAATTGAGCGAAATAATCCAGTTCTTGTAGCAGCAAATACTATATCTCCATTACCTATTGCAAATACTCGAGTACATTGGTAATAGTTACTGTTTGCGGTTGATGTTAACCTCGTCCAAGTTGTACCACCATTTATACTTTTCCAAATACCTAAACCTCTCATTGCATCCGAGTTTCCATTACCTTCGCCTGTTCCAAAATATATTACTTGCGGATTAGTTGGTGCTTGCGTGATACATGAAATTGCCATGTTATCAAAAAAATCATTTTGGTTAACCCAAGTAGGACTTGCTTGCGTAATGTCGGTAGTTTTCCATAAACCACCTGCCACACTTCCGGCCCAAATAGTTTTGCGTGATGCATCATTTAAATCAACCAAAATAGCACGTGTACGGCCACCACAATTACGTGGTCCGCGTTCGGTCCAATTAGCACCCGGAATGGCAGCTTTACCTTTATTTATATTTAATAAACGCTCTTTATAATCAAATGCTTTTATTAATCGTTCACGAGGCACTTCACCTAATTCAGGGTCCATGGTCATTTCAACTTCTTGTGCCCAGGCCAAGTCTATTCGGTCTTTTTTAGGAACTTTATTTTGAGGTTTATTAACTGATTTAAAAGTATAAGTTGGTATAGCCAAAAAGCCTATCAAACAAATGCTTATAAAAATAAGTGCAGAAGTAAAATGTTCTCTCATTTAGTATTAATTATATAAACGCAAGAATATGCTTTTAAAAGGTATTTAAAAAGCACCATTTATGTTATAAACCTTTGATTTATAAAAAATCGACAATGAGATAGGTTAAAATTTATTAATATGTTACCGTTGTTTAAAATTCTCGTTTTTTATCTTACCTAATATCTTATAAATTGCCGCTTATGTTTAAAAAAATTATAGCAGTTTTTTGTGCCGTTTTAATTGGTAAAATGGCATTTGCACAATTAGAAGAATACCGCAGTACATCAAACCCATTTTATTGGAAAAATAAAATGCCTTTTGAAGGTTATTGGCAGCAAGATGTTAACTATTTTATTAAAGGTACATTGCTTGATAGCCTTGATTTGGTTGATGCTAAGGTTGAATTAACTTACTATAACAATTCGCCCGATAGTTTAAAAGAAGTGTATTTTCATTTGTATCAAAATGCGTTTTTAAAAGGTGGATATTTAGAGCAGCTAAACTTGGCCAATAACTTTCATCAAAAATTTGGCAAGTACGAGATGGATGGCAAAGGAACAGAAATTGAAAGTGTAACAATAAAACGTATGCGACTTGGGGGTGGTGGCACTGATGAGCAAGGTAATAAAATGGCTGTTGACCCTTTAATTGAAGAAATTACAATCACCCCAAAGCTAGATTATAGTATTATGAAATTGGTTTTAGATGAACCTATTTTGCCTAACACTTCATTATCATTTGTAATAAAATTTAAAACTTATTTTGATGCAGGTGGCAATCAGCGCAGGCGAATGAAAACCTTTGATGCTTATGGTAATAAACATTTTGATGGCGTGCATTGGTATCCGCGTATTTGTGTGTATGATAGAAAATTTGGTTGGGCAACCGATCAACATTTAGGCAAAGAGTTTTATGGAGATTTTGGAACTTTTTATGTTGAACTTAATATGCCTAATAATTATGTGATGGATGCAACAGGTTTATTGTTGAATAAAGATGAAGTGCTACCGGCAGATTTGCGCAGTAAGCTTGATATAAAAAACTTTAAAGATAAACCACTAGGCGAAAAACCAAGTATTATTACCATGGCCGATGGCACTTTTAAAACTTGGAAATTTAGGGCTATAAATGTGCATGATTTTGCTTGGACTGCTGATCCAACTTACCGTATTGGTGAGGTAAATTTAAAGTTACCTAATGGACACATTGTTCAGTGTATTTCGTTGGCGCAAGAACCAAATGCTTCACGCTGGCAAGATGCGGCACCATTTACGGCTAAAGTTATTGATTTGTATTCGCGCGATTTTGGTATGTATGCTTATCCCAAAATAATTGTTGCTGATGCTCGTGATGGAATGGAGTACCCTATGTTAACACTTGATGGTGGCTTATCACCGGGTTATTATGGATTGTTTGCACATGAAGTTGGTCATAATTGGTTCTTTGGAATGGTAGGTAATAACGAAACTTATCGAGCTAGTTTAGATGAAGGTTTTACACAGTTTTTAACCCATTGGGCCATGAGCAGATTAACCCGCGAGCAACCTGTAACCAGTGGTAAAGGATATTTAGCTAAACATTATAAGCCTTTGCCTTTAATGGATCAAACGGTTTACAATGGATATTTTAGAGATGCCATTAATAAAAGTGATATGCCGCTAAATACACATAGCGATGATTTTAATGGCGCATTGCATCATGGTGGTGGATATGGAAATGTGTATTACAAAACAGCTACCATGTTATACAATTTACAATATGTATTGGGCGATAGTTTGTTTATAGGAGCAATGCAACATTATTTTAACCAGTGGAAAATGGCTCATCCGTATTTCGAGGATTTTAGAAACAGTGTAATTAGTTATACTAAAACCGATTTAAATTGGTTTTTTGACCAATGGCTTGAAACCACAAAAACAATTGATTATGCAATAAAAGGTAATGCTAAAAATGTAAAAAATAGTGATGGTACAGCATCTGATTATTATCGTGTAAAATTGAAACGTAATGGCGAAATGCAAATGCCAATAGATTTAATGGCTTACAGTAAAGATGGAAAAATTTATACCAGCTATGTTAGCAATCGTTATTTCTTTAAAAAGCCATTAACTGCACAACCTATTACGCCTCAAAATACTTGGCTGGGCTGGGGTTTATTAAACCAAACTTACGATGCAATTGTGTATTGCCCTGGTGGTTTAAAAAAGGTTAGTATTGATACTACTTATAGGTTAGCAGATGTAAATCAGTTAAACAATAGCACAAAATTTCCTGTTAAATTTATGTTTGATAGCCAAGTAAAAAGTCCGCTAACACGCAAGCATTATATTTTAAAATGGCGACCAGATGTGTGGTACAATAGTGTTGATGGAATAAAAGCTGGACTACATTTAAATGGAAATTATTACAACTACAAGCACATTTTTAGGGCAACAGTTTGGTATAATACAGAGGTGTTAAACGATAAATTATATTTCTCAACTACTCCAATAAATTACTTGTTTAGTTACACCAATAATATGCCACGTAATTTTAATTATAACCTGCAATCGCGTTGGCTTGATGGTTTATTGATGCACCAAGTAGGCGTACAAAAAAAGTATGGTAATAATGTAATTAGTGCCAATTTTAAAAGTATGTATCGCAATACATTAAGTGATGTGGCTTATTTGCTTTATCCAAACTCGTGGCAAAGTGGCAAGTACAATAACACCATAAATTTAGAATACACACGTAATTATAATTACAAACGTGGCAACGGACAAATTACATTAGCCATGCGAAGTACTGCTTTAGGAAGCGATTACAATTATGCTAGTTTAAACTTAACAGCTATAAATAATAACACATTGGGTAAGTTAGATTTTAGAACACGTGTGTTTGCCCAATACATGACTGGCAGTGATATTGCAGCCGAAAGTAAATTAACCGTAGCTGGTGCAAATAGCGAACAATTAATGGATAATAAATTTGTACGCTCTTTAGCTTTTGTACCAACAGGATGGTTAGGTTACGGAGCAAACGTTAATCATTTTCAGCATGGTGGTGGATTAAATGTGCGTGGTTATGCAGGATATGCGTTGCCATATAATGTTGGCAATAATCAAGTGCAACTTTTTGCGGGTAATAGCGGTGCAAGTTTTAATGGCGAATTAGATTTGGATAGGCTGGTAAAATTTGAACCTAAAATATTTAGAAACACTTTTCATTTGGATGTGTATTTATTTGGTGATGCAGGTATTATTCAAAACAAATTTAAAACTGGCGAATACGGATTAGCAGCTAACCAAACAGTAACAAGTAGCGTATTAATAAGTGCTGGTACTGGAGCTGTTTTAACCATAAAACGTTGGGGTAAGTTAGATGAAATAAAACCACTAGCAATTAGGTTTGATATGCCTTGGTTGTTAAACAATACCCCATTTGTTGATGGAGATTATTTTAAACTTAGATGGATTGTTGGCGTAAGTAGGGCATTTTAGTGAAGTGGGATAGGGGCTGGTTTGATTAATCGAATAAGCATGCTATTATATTTTAACGTTTCAGATAATTAATGACTGTTTTAATAAACAAACACATCATTAAACTACACAAAAAAAGCTGCACGCTAATTTAGGGTGCAGCTTTTTTATTTAATATGTTTTGAAGTTATTGTAGTGTAACTACCTCTTCGCCTTCTTCATTTATCAAACCACGCCTGCCATTTAGCGAAACAATGGCTAATCCGTTTTTAAACGGACCAATAAAATCGTATTTTACAGGAATATACTCATCGCCTGCTTCGTTAATAAAACCATATTTGCCAGCAATAACTACTTTAGCACGGCCTTTTTCCCAAGGGTAAATTTGATCATATTTTACTGGAACAAACTCTTCGCCTTCTTTGTTTATAAAACCTTGTTTACCGTCTTTTTCAACCTTAGCAATACCATTTTTAAATGGATGTATAATGTCGTATCCTGATGCTGGTTTTTTACCTCCTTTTTGTGCAAATGCACTAATCGAAAATAAAATAACTATACTTAATAAAAATCCTCTCATTGATATACTTTAATTTGTCAAATATATGGGTTTGAATAATTATTCCTAAAACAAGTGGCATTTTAGTATAAAAAAATTATAAATCAACCCTTTAAAAATTATTTATTACCTCCTGCGTTTTTTTCTTACTACGCTTTTTCCGTCTCTTTTGTCAATCTTTTTGGGTGTTCTGCGTGCTGTACTTACTTCAACCACATCTAAATCTATTTGTCGTTTTTGTAAATCGGCTTGCCTAACTACTACTTTAATTTCGCCACCCAACTGAAATATTTTACGTGTTTTGCGTCCAATTATCCATTGGTTAAATTCATCGTAATCATAATAATCGTCTGTTAAGTTAGCCAATCTTATTAAACCTTCGCATTTGTATTCAGTAATTTCTACATAAATACCCCATTCTGTTACACCACTTATAATGCCATCAAACTGGTCGCCAATAAATTGTTTAATATACTCTACTTGTTTGTATTTTACACTGGCACGTTCAGCATCTGCTGCCTGAATTTCCATTTGCGAAGAGTGTTTACATTTTTCTTCGTACTCTGCTTGGTTTGCAGATTTGCCTTTGTTTAGGTATGAAAATAATAACCTATGGGCCATTAAATCTGGATACCTACGAATTGGTGAAGTAAAGTGGCTATAAAAATCAAAAGCTAAACCATAATGACCTGTTTTTTTTGTGCTGTAATAGGCTTTCATCATGCTTCGCACAGCCATGTTTTGAACAATGTTTTGCTCTGGTTTACCTTCAACATCTTTTAATAATGTATTAAACGAGTTTGATATGGCTTTTTGTGAAGTAGTTTGAATACTTAATCCAAAACGAGCTGCAAACATATTAAACAGTTTTAGTTTGTCTTCGCTTGGCGGCTCGTGCACACGGTACACAAAAGTTTTAGGTTCTTTTCCCTCTTTTATATTATGCACAAACTCGGCCACGGTTCTGTTGGCCAATAGCATAAATTCTTCAATCATTTTATGTGCATCTTTGCGCACTTTTTTAAATATACCTATTGGCTTAAAGTTTTCATCCAACTTAAATTTTACTTCTTCGGTTTCAAAGTTTACAGCACCATTTTTAAAACGTGCTTTACGTAAAATTAAAGCAATATCATTTAGTATATTTATTTCGGTGGCAAAGTCGCCTGTTTTACTTTCAATTCTTTCTTGGGCTTCTTCATAAGAAAACCTTCTATCACTATAAATTACAGTTTTGCCAATCCATTTGTCTAAAACTTCGCCTTCAAGGTTCATTTTAAACACTGCGCTAAAAGTTAATTTTTCTTCTTGCGGACGAAGCGAACAGACACCATTGCTCAATTTTTCGGGTAACATGGGTATCGTTCTATCCACCAAATACACAGAGGTTGCTCTTTCATAAGCTTCAGCATCTAATAAAGAATCGGGCGTAACATAATGCGATACATCTGCAATATGAACGCCAATTTCGTAAATGCCTTTTTCTAACTCTTGAATAGAAAGTGCATCATCAAAATCTTTCGCATCTTCAGGGTCGATGGTAAATGTGGTAATTTTTCTAAAATCTCTACGTGTAGCAATTTCTGCTTTAGATATAGTTAAAGGAATTTTTTCTGCGTCTTTTTCTACCGCTTCCGGAAATTTATTAGCAAAACCATACTCCGCAATAATTGCATGCATTTCGGTATTATGTTCACCTGGTCGGCCTAGGTTTTCAATAATTTCGCCAATTGGATTCTTATTTTCATTGCTCCAATCGGTAACGCGTGCTACAACTTTATCGCCATTTTTGGCATTATTAATTCCGGTTGCTGGTATAAAAATATTGACTTTAATGCGTTTGTCATCGGGTGATACTAAGGCATAATTATGTCCAAGTTCAACCACACCTACAAACTCTTCGCGCTTGCGTTTAAGCACTTCTACAACTTCGCCTTCCACACGATTGCCGCCACGTTTGGCAAAAATATTTATCTTAACCGTGTCGCCATGCAAGCCCGAATTTAAGTTTTCGGAACTAATGTAAATATCATCTTTGGTGTTGCTTTCTTCATCAGGAATTACAAATCCTGCACCACGTTGGGTAAGTTCTAATCGGCCAGTTAAAAAATGTGATGTTACTAACGCTAAGTATTTTCCAGGCATTACCTCATCCAATATTCCATCTTTTGCCATTAGTTTTAAAGTACGAATAATGTAATTTATGCCTTCGGTACTTTCTATATTTAATGCAGCGCCAATTTGTTTGTAGTTAAATGCTTTTTTACTGTTTGCTGCAAAAAAACTTTCCATTTCTTTGCGTACAGTTTTTAAATTTTTCTCTCTTTTCATTGTGTAAATAGATTGGTAAATATACGCATTTATTGGGTACGTTGTAGTTTGCCATTATTTTTTTGGTTTGATATTTTATAATCAACTGTAAATAATATCGTGGTCGTCCATCAAATCTTCACCCCTAAATTTAAGTATAAGTTGTGCTACCGTAATAATATCTTTTTGGCAATAGGTTTTAATGCGCTCTAGGTCGTTATCATTCCAATAAACGGTCCATACTTGGCTGCCATCAATATCATCTTTTGGTGTTGGAATATTTAAAGTAGCGGCTAATAACTCAAGCGAAGTAAAGTTTTTAAAGTCGCCAAACTTCCACAGTTCCATCGTATCTAAGTGGTTTACTTCCCAAGGTTTTTTACCTACAATATTTAAAATGTTTGGTATTTCTATTTGGTTAATAATCATTCTGCGGCATAAGTAAGGGAAATCAAACTCCTTACCATTGTGTGCACATAATAAGTTTTCAGGGTCATCAAAATGCCTATTAAGCATGGTTGCAAACTCTTCAAGCAACATTTTTTCATCATCCCCATAAAACGATTTTATCCTAAACTGCCAAAAATTTCCGCTGCGGTTAAAAAAACCAACCGATATGCAAATAATCTTCCCAAACTCTGCATAAATGCCCGCTCTGGGGTATATATCAGCCGAAGTTTGGTTTTCATCTTTTCTAATAAATACAGATTTTTTATCCCAAAGTTTTTGCCATTTTTCGGGTACTTGTTGGTAGCTTGGGTATTGTGGTACTGTTTCTATATCAAGTACCAATGTTTTGGTTAAATCTATGTGTTGTAGCATTAACTTGGTTATTTATGGTTGCTCGATTTTACACAATTTATTTTACAAATAAAATTTGTTGTTTATGATGGGTATCATTTTAGTAACTAAATATTATTTATAGCTTTGATGAATGAATAAACTAAACTTATTAGTTATACTTTTATTATTGGTTGGTGCTTGTAAAAGCAAGGTAGAAAAAATTAAACCTACCGTGCAGGATGTTACCGAATCAGTTTATGCATCTGGAGTTATTAAAGCAGCAAATCAATATCAAGTATTTGCAACTGTTAGCGGTATTGTAAATAATATTTATGTAACCGAAGGCGATGAAGTAAAAAAAGGAAGCATACTACTTTCTGTTGTTAACCAAACATCAAAACTAAATACAGAAAATGCCCGACTGGCTGCTAATTTTAACGATTACGATGCCAATAAAAGTAAACTTGCCGAGGCAAAAGTTAACATAGATTTTGCTAAAAGTAAATGGCAGTTAGATTCATCTTTATATTTCCGTCAACTATCTTTATGGAATCAACAAGTAGGCTCGCAAGTGGAGTTAGACCAACGTAAATTGGCTTTCCAAAATTCGCGTGCGGCTTATAACTCTGCATTGCTAAAGTATGGCGAATTAAACCGCCAATTAAATTTTGCTTCGCAGCAAGCCAAACGTAATTTATTAATAAGCGAACAACTACAAAATGATTTTGATGTAAAAAGCGAGATAGATGGGAAAGTTTATAGCATTTTAAAAGAAAAAGGCGAAATAGTAACACCACAAATGGCGCTTGCAGTGGTAGGAGCTGCCAATAGTTTTGATATAGAGTTGCAGGTTGATGAGTATGATATTGTAAGATTAAGAAGTGGCCAACAAGTATTTATTAGTTTAGATAGTTATAAAGGAAAAGTATTTGAAGCCGTTATTGAAAAGATAAATCCATTGATGAATGAGCGTACAAAAACTTTTTTGGTTGAAGCAAGATTTACTCAAACTCCACCTGTTTTATATCCAAATTTAACTGTTGAAGCAAACATACTTATTCAAACAAAAAGTAAGGTATTAACCTTGCCAAGAAAAGTAGTGAGCGAAGATGGATTTGTTACCAAAGCAAATGGCGATAAAGTAAAAGTAGAAATTGGTTTGAAAGATTATGAGCGTGTTGAAATTGTATCGGGAGTAACTGCCGATGATGAAGTTATTTCACCAAAAAAATGAACAAAAAATTAATTTTTACTATAGCTAAGTCGTTATTAATAGCGCGCTGGAGGCAAACCATGATAGCCGCAATTGGTGTAGCTTTTAGCATTACTATGTTTATTGCGTTGCTAGGTTTTATGAATGGCTTAAACGATTTATTGGATGGGTTAATTTTAAACAGAACACCGCATGTTAGGCTTTTTAATGAGATTAAGGCAACTGCACAACAACCCATCACACTAAGTAATAAATTTAAAAACGATCATCATTTTATACAATCAATTAAACCAAGTGGAGTGCGCACGCAAGTGTATAATTACGGAGCTATAATTGATGCACTTAATAAAGATAAACGTGTGTTTGGAGTTGCTCCTAAACTAGTTGCACAAGTGTTTTACAATGTTGGTTCTATTGATGTAACAGGGATAATAAATGGGGTAGATGTAATTGCCGAACAAAAGCTTTTTTACTTTAAAGATTATGTAATGGCGGGTAATTATATTGATTTAAAAAATACACCCAATAGCATAATTTTAGGTACAGGTTTGGCAGAAAAAATGTTGGCTAATATTGGTGATGTAATACAAGTTACTACATCAAGAGGAGATAGGGTACAATTAAAAGTTGTTGGCTTTTTTCAATCTGGAATGCGAGATTTTGATAACATGCATAGTTATGCATCATTGGCTACTACACAAAAGTTATTAGGCAAGCCCAATAATTATGTAACCGATATTCAAATTAAATTAAACGACCTTGCTTTAGCGCCTGAAGTGGCTAAAGAGTACGCTAAAATATTTAATATTGATGCCGAAGATATACAAACTGCCAATGCACAATTTGAAACTGGCAGTTCAGTGCGTTCTATTATTTCGTATGCCGTTGGAATTACTTTATTGGTAGTTGCTGGTTTTGGTATTTACAATATTTTAAACATGATGATTTACGAAAAAATGGATTCGATTGCGATATTAAAAGCAACCGGATTTTCGGGTAAAGATGTAAATGCAATATTTATTTCTATTGCCATAAGTATTGGTTTAGTTGGTGGTGTGGCAGGGTTGATATTTGGCTTTGGCTTGTCGGTTGTTATTGATAATATTCCATTCAATACGGCATCATTGCCAACTATAAAAACGTTTCCGGTAAACTATGATATTAAGTTTTATTTAATTGGAACTTTGTTTTCGTTGGTTACCACGTATTTTGCTGGTTTGTTTCCGGCACGTAAGGCAAGTAAAATAGATCCTGTTGATATAATAAGAGGTAAGTAAAAATGAAAACTGTATTAGAAGCAAAAAATATAAGTAAATATTTTCACGACCCCTTAACGGTGCAGGTTTTAAAGCAAGTAAGTTTTAAAATTAACCAAGGCGAGTTTGTTTCGGTTATTGGTAAATCGGGTTGTGGTAAATCTACCTTGTTGTATATTTTATCAACTATGGATACTGATTACGAAGGCGATTTGCTAATTGATGGTGTAGTAATGCGTGGTAAAAAAGAGGGCGAATTAGCTTTGATACGTAATGAAAAAATTGGGTTTGTATTTCAGTTTCATTATTTGCTAAACGAGTTTACTGCACTTAAAAATGTAATGTTACCCGGCTTAAAATTGGGTAAGTTTTCTGCGCAAGAAATAGAGCATAAAGCAATGGAAAAACTGCGCATTTTAGGGATTGAAGGTGAAGCCCATAAAATGGCCAATCAACTCTCGGGTGGGCAAAAACAAAGGGTTGCTATTGCTCGTGCATTAATTAACGATCCGCTAATAATTATGGGTGATGAGCCAACAGGAAATTTAGATAAAAAAAATGGCGACATCGTTTTTAATATTTTCAAGGAATTGGCTCACGAGTTTAAACAAACCTTACTTATTGTAACCCACGATAACGAGTTTGCCGAAAACACCGACAGAATTATTGAAATGGAAGATGGAAATATTATTAAGATGTAGGTTGCAAAACTTGGTAATTAAGAGTAGACTTTGCAACAAAAAAACGCCAATCTTACTAAAATAAGATTGACGTTTTTTTTAAAGTATTGTTTTTTTGTTTTTAAGGTGATATTACCAACTTCCTCC
>JAUCCO010000089.1:0-14431 GCA_034676125.1 Bacteroidia bacterium | reverse complement strand
GAAAGTCCAAGCATATGCACTTTCTGAATTAAGTTTTGTTCTGTTTTTAAAATCAAAGAAATTATTAGAAAAACATCTTTTATCAGTTGGTGTAATATCTATAATACTATCAGGTGTAAATACTAAAACCGAATCAAAATAAGGAGTAGTATCAATACAACCATTTTTATCTTTAATAACTAACCTCGGATAATAAACACTGTCGCCATAATAGGTGTAATAAAAAAAGCTTTTTGCGGTATCGTTGGTTAAGGTTTGCCCATTGCCAAAAAGCCAAGTGCAAGTTAATCCATCATAATCTACGCTGCTTAGGTTTTTAAAGTACACAGTAGTATAACCACAATATTGTCGTTGCGAAATCTCAAATTTAGCAGCAATAATTCTAAAAACCTTTACCGTATCAACTACTTGGGCAACACAACCATTGGTATCTTCCACCTCTAATGTTACTGCATATTTACTCCCACTTGCATCTGTGTAAGCATGGCTGTAATTATTGGCAAAAGGCGCATTTTGCTGTAATAAAGCGCCATCACCAAAAAGTGCTGTTCTACGTTTTATTGGCGCTTTGCTACTACCCGAAGTAGACACATCATTAAAAATAAAATTGTTGTTTTTAAAACATTGATTAAGACCAGGTGCTATTACAAAGTTTGCGTTGGGTTTATCAAAAACATTAACCACAACTGAATTAGCATCGCAAAATGAACCATCTTTTTTAAATACACGTAAAGTAACGGTATAACTTCCTGCTTGTGCATATTGGTAAATTGGGCCTGATTGAGTACTTGAGCCACCATTGCCAAAATTCCAAACATAAGCTGAATCGGTTGAAGACAGTGGTGTACGGCTAAAACTTACTGACTGGCCTAAGCAAACTTTTGTAGCACTAGGAAGTATAGTACATGTTTGCGCAACAGCTATATTACTGTAAAGAAGTAGAAAAAACAGAAATCTTAGGCATAGTTTCATACTGCTAATTTATAACTTAGAATCTAAATATTTTATTAATTTGTTTCTTCTCTATTTAGTTGGTATGCTTATCTTTGATGGCTATGAGTAAAACGGTAGCATTTTATACATTAGGTTGTAAATTAAATTTTTCTGAAACATCAACCATTGGTAGGCAGTTAACTAACGATGGCTTTAATAAAGTTGCGTTTGAAGATGGTGCTGATGTATATGTAATAAACACCTGCTCGGTTACTGATAATGCAGATAAAAAATGCAAAAAAATAGTTAAAGAAGCTTTACGTCATAACCCCAAAGCATTTGTTACCATTATTGGTTGTTATGCCCAGCTTAAACCAAAAGAAATTGCAAGAATAGAGGGGGTTGATTTAGTTTTAGGTGCTGCCGAAAAATTTAACTTAAACGAATATTTATCCAACACCAATAAAAAAGAAGTTGCTGAAATAAAAGACGGTAAAATTAAAGAGGTTATAGATTACCACGGCTCCTACTCTATTGGCGATAGAACCCGAACTTTTTTAAAAGTACAAGATGGCTGCGATTATTTTTGTTCGTTTTGTACCATTCCGTTGGCACGTGGTGGAAGCCGAAGTGATACCATAGCAAATGTGGTAAAACAAGCCGAAGAAATTGTGGCTAATGGCATTAAAGAAATTGTTTTAACGGGTGTAAATACTGGAGATTTTGGCACTAATACTGGTGAAAATCTTTACCAATTGCTACAAGCGTTAGAAAACGTAAGTGGATTAAAACGTCTTCGTATTTCATCTATCGAACCAAATTTATTAACGGATGAAATTATTGAGTTTGCTGCACAATCAAACATTATAGTTCCGCATTTTCATATTCCATTACAAAGTGGAAGTGATGAGATTTTAAAATCGATGCGCAGAAAATATGTAACAGAACTTTACAGCAGCAGGGTAAATAAAATTAAAAAGGTAATGCCGCATTGTTGTATTGGGGTTGATGTAATAGTTGGTTACCCAGGCGAAACAGATGAGCATTTTTTAGAAACATACAACTACTTAAACCAATTAGATATTTCCTATTTACATGTGTTTACTTATAGCGAAAGGGTAAATACCACGGCAAATAAATTGCCTGGAAAAGTTTACCCACACATACGTGCAGATAGAAGCAAAATGTTGCATATTTTAAGTGATAAAAAACGTAGGGCATTTTACGAACAACATATTGGTAATACTTACCCGGTGCTTTGGGAAGCCGAAAATGATGCTGATGTAATGTACGGTTTTACCAGTAACTATATTAAAGTTAAAACGGCTTACGACCCAATGTTGGTAAATGAAATTATGAATGTTTCCATTACTACTGTTGATGCAAATATGATTGCCAGCGGCAAGGTAGAAGTGCATATTATGGCTTAAAAAACAAAAAAGCTGTTGCTAAAAATTAACAACAGCTTTTGAATATGCTTTTTATTTAGTGATTTTAATACCCTAAAACCTTCATCATTTGTTCAGCATTTTGCTCTGGTGCAAATACTTTTACATCCAATGTTCCGTCTTCTTTTTTATCAATAACCAAATGCTTGGGTGCCGGAATTAAACAATGCTGTATTCCTCCATATCCACCCAAACTTTCTTGGTATGCACCTGTATGAAAAAAGCCCATGTACAATGGTTCGTTTTCTTGTAATTTAGGCATAAACACTTGGTTGGTGTGGGTATCGCTGTTATAAAAATCTTGACTATCGCAGGTTAAACCACCCAAGTTTATTCTTTTAAATTCTTCGTCCCATTGGTTAATGGCCAATAAAATAAATTTTTGTCCTATGCCCCAAGTATCGGGTAAAGTAGTAATAAACGAGCTGTCTATCATGTACCACGACTCCTTATCATTTTGTTGTTTTTCGCCAATTATGCTATAAATAGCGCCACCGCTTTCGCCAACTGTAAACGAACCAAACTCTGTTACAATGTTAGGTTGTGGTATATTTCTACTATCGCAAATGGTTTTAATGTAATACACAATTTGGTCTATCATGTAGGGGTAATCATGTTCAACACCTAGCGATGTGTAAATTGGCATTCCTCCACCAATATCAAGGGTATCTAAATCATCACTTAACTCTTTTAAATCGCAATAAACATTTACCAAACGCGTGAGTTCACTCCAATAATAGGTTGTATCTTTTATGCCACTATTTACAAAAAAGTGAAGCATTTTAAGCTTAAACTTTGGGTTGTCTTTAATTTTATTTAAGTATAAATCGTTTACCAATTTATAACTAGTTCCTAGCCTTGAAGTGTATACTAAATAACCAGGCTCTTCTTCCGTAGCTATCCTAATACCTAAGTTCATGGGCACTTCTGCATACTTATCAATTAAATCAAACTCGGCAGGGTTATCAAGTACACACACTAAATTTTGGAAGCCATTTTTTGCAAAATCAGCCATTTTTTGTGCATACTCATCTGTTTTATATCCATTGCAAATAATAAACTTGCTTTTGTTGTAATTACCCTCGGCATTAAGTTTAGCAATGATGTCTAAATCAAAGGCCGATGAAGTTTCTAAATCAGCATTGTTTTTTAAAACCTCATTAATTATAAAACCAAAATGAGAGCTTTTTGTACAATAACAATAGTTATAACTTCCTGTATAATTATACTTTGTTATGGCTTGGTTAAATAGCAACCTCGACTTGTTAATTTGTTCGCCTATTTTAGGCAAATATGTAAATTTAAAGGGAGTGCCATATTTATTAATTAATTCCATTAAATCAACTCCCTGAAAATTTAGTTGATTATTTTTAACCTCAAAACCATGTCTTGGAAAATAAAACGTTTGGTTAATTAAGTCGATGTACTTGTTTTTGATACCTGCTGACAACCGCGTAAAAAATTAAATTGTAAATACTAAAATGCTTATGCAATGTTATAAAAAATGTATGGCAATATTTTAAATTTTTTGGGTTGATTGTGTTAAACTATCAAATCAATATATTACCTTGTGTTTTCAAAATTTATTAGAACCTATGAAACAGCTAATAACCTCAATCGCACTTTTATTATTAAGTAGTCAAATTTGGGCTCAACCCTACTTTCCATTTTATAAAACCGGTACTAGCTATTATCAAAGCGATGCGCAAAAAATATTTTCGTTGAGTGTAACAGATAGCACTGTACAAAACGAATATAAGTTTGCTCCAAATTTGCATGTAAACATGAACGAAAACGAGCTTGATTGTGATGCAAGTTTAAATGCTTCATGGATGGGTAAAAAAATGATTCGTTTGTCAGATACATTATACTACTTTATAAACTATGCTGATAAACCTATTAGCTTATATACAAATAGTATTGTAGGGCAATCGTGGTTGGCATATAGCGATACTTTGGCTATAGGAACATTTACGCATATTAAAGACTCGGTTATTTCAGTTTTTGGGGTATTAGATAGCATTAAAATAATTAAAACTGCGCAACAAGGTGCCAATGCGGATTCTTATCAATTTGAAATTTGGCTGAGTAAAATTCATGGCTTAATAAAAACAGTTAATTTTTACAGGTATCCAAGCTTTAAAAATGCTATTTTTAATAGTTTAGTTCAACCCAAAACGCTTACTTTAATAAGCAATTCAAATACCAATTTACCCATACAAAATATTACTTGGCGCGATATTTACAATTATGATATTGGTGATGAATTCCATTACCTAACTTACCAATATATAAGTACATGGAATAATAGTAATAATACACGCTCGTTAACTGCTGATACTTGTAGAAGTATTTACAAAGTTTATCAAAAAAACGACATGAACGATAGTATATTATATTCGTTTACACGAAGACAATTTTGTACCCTAAAAAATAATGTAGTAGAGCATTCATCCATTAAAGTTGATACTATCGATGTATTTTTAAAACACGATAGCTTGTTAGATAGGTTACCGGGTGTAACATCGGCTTATCCCCCAAATGATATTGACAAAATATTTACCATCACATTATCTAAAAACACCTTAGAAAAATATACGGTATTAAGTGATGTACTATTTAAACGGAATGACACCTGTGCATCGATAGCAATTGATGCCTATAACGAGAAATTGTATTATTATAAGGGGGCAGGTGGACCTTATTATGAAAATACATACAAAGATATTTTTGATGCAATTAGCCATGCAAACCACTTGATTTATTATAAAAAAGCAGCATCCATTTGGGGTAATCCTTGGCCCGAAAATGTAGGAGTAGCAGAAAGAATGGTTTCGCCTAAGTTTACTATTTATCCAAATCCAGCTACAAATTGGATACATATTAATAACCCTTCAACCAATAATTTTAAATTTACGCTATTAAATATTTTGGGTGAAGTAGTGTTTGAAAACAATTTAACACAGGGAGAAAATAGTTTAAATATTGGTTTGTTAAAACCAGAAATGTACTTGTATCAAATAAAAAACAATAACTTTTTTGATTCAGGAAAAGTAATTATTGGGCAATAAAAACTATTCGCCTACATGTATTACCTCATCAGCAAAATCATACTCAAAAGTTTGGTTTGATGCTATAACAACCAGCTTATTTTCACGGTGCTTTAGCACCATGTCGCGATACCACGCAATGCCTTTAGAATCTAGGTTTGTGCATGGTTCATCAAAAAACAAAATAGGTGAATCTGCATAAAATGCTTGGGCTAGTTTTACCCGTTGTTTCATTCCACTACTAAAGTGTTTTACTTTTTTATGTCTGCTTTCATCCAACCAAATTTCATTAATTACATCATTAATGGTAACACCACCATGCAATGTTTTAAAGTTAAAATGAAAAGTAAGTTGTTCTTCAAGTGTTAGCTCGTCTGGCAAATCTAAATAAGGTGCCACATACGAAATTATAGAATGTATTTTTTGATTGGGAATGGTTGTTTGCGTTTCGGTGTTAGTTAATTCAATAACACCTTTTGATGCCGATTGGTATCCATAAATAATTTGCAACAAGGTAGATTTACCACTACCATTGTTACCTGTAAGCGCATAAGTTTTACCTTGTAATAAACTAGCCGAAACGTTTTTAAATAGCCATTGTTTGCCAAAACGCTTACCTACTTGTTGCAAATTAAATTGCAGCATTATTATGATTTACGTATTTGAAATCCTTTCATCACTCCACGTTCTGAATCGCCAATAAAGCTTAATATTTCATCACGCTCTAACGTAGCCGACATTTGTGTTTGTACAACTTTAACTGCTTTACTAATATTGGTATTGTGCACAAATAGCACACGGTAAATATCTTGTATTTCGTTAATTTTTTCGTTGTCAAATCCACTTCTACGCAAACCTACTGAGTTTACACCCTCGTATGATAAAGGATAACGACCTGCTTTAACAAATGGAGGCACATCTTTAGTAACCATACTTCCACCTTCTATCATTACATGTCGGCCAATATTTACAAATTGATGTATAGCACAAAGACCACCAATTCTTGCATTATCTTCTATGGTAACATGTCCTGCTACTTGCACACCATTGGCAATAATTACGTTATCGCCTACAAAACAATCGTGTGCTAAATGAACATAGGCCATAAGTAAACAATTGCTGCCTACTTGGGTTTTCATTTTATCTACCGTACCACGATTAATGGTTACTGATTCGCGAATAGTGGTATTATCACCAATTATTACTTCAGTTTCTTCGCCATTAAATTTTAAATCTTGTGGAACTGCTCCTAAAACCGAACCTGGAAATACTTTACAGTTTTTACCAATTTTAGTATTAGGAAATATAGTAACATTTGGACCAATCCAAGTTCCTTCGCCAATACTTACGTTTTTATGAATAACCGTAAATGGCTCAACTACTACGTTAGCAGCAATTTTGGCTTGTGGGTCAATGTATGCTAAAGTTTGAATCATTTGTTTTTATTTTTGCTATTTATGCTAGTAATATTATACTTTTTTTGCAACTTGTGCCATCAACTCAGCTTCGCAAACAAGCTTTTCGCCCACATAGGCATAAGCTTTCATCATACACACTCCTCTTCTTATTGGCGCAATCATATCTAATTTTAAAATTAAAGTATCGCCTGGCAAAACCTTTTCTTTAAACTTAGCATTATCAATCTTCATAAAGTAGGTGTTATAATTTTCAGGATCTTCTACCTGCGAAAGTATCATTACACCACCCGCTTGGGCCATTGCTTCAATAATTAAAACACCAGGCATTACTGGGTTACCCGGAAAATGACCTTGAAAAAAGGGCTCGTTCATGGTAACATTTTTAATTGCTACAATGTGGCTTTTACCCATTTCAATTACCTTATCAACCAACAAAAATGGATATTTATGTGGTAAAAATCGGCTAATATCATTTATGGTAAATACAGGTTCTTTATTGGGATTGTATTTAGGAATATTGTTTGTTGAGCGTGTTTTTTTAATCAAAGCCTTTATACGTTTTCCAAACTCCACATTTGCAGCATGGCCCGGTCTAGCAGCCATTATTTGTGCTTTTATTGGTGTGCCAATTAAGGCCAAATCACCTATTAAATCAAGTAACTTATGCCTTGCAGGTTCGTTATGAAAACGTAGCTCTACATTATTTAAAATACCCTCTTTACGCACTTCTACTTTTGGCTTATTAAATAACTTTGCCAAATGCTCCATCTCTTCGTCTTCTATAACACGATCTACAATTACGATAGCATTATTTAAATCGCCACCTTGAATTAAACCATGTTTAAGCAACATTTCTAACTCGTGTAAAAAACAAAATGTACGGCAACTTGCCAAGTCTGTTTCAAACTCTTTTAAACTAGTAATTGAAGCGTGTTGGCTACCTAAAACTGGCGAATTATAGTCAACCATTACGGTTAATCTATAATCATCCAAAGGCATGGCAATCATTTCGATATTACGTTCAGTTTCGTTGTAATAAACGTTATGCGGTATCGAAAAATATTCTCTTTCTAACTCTAACTCTTGAATGCCTGCATCTTTTAATGCTTTAATAAAATACCTAGAACTGCCATCCATTATGGGCGTTTCCGCTGCATCTATTTGCATCAAACAATTATCAATTTCTAATCCTGCTAACGATGCCATTACGTGCTCAACAGTTGCTACTCTAGCGCCATTTTGCTCTATTGTAGTTCCGCGTGATGTGTCTACTACATTATCTACATCTGCATCAACAATTGGTTGACCTGGTAAATCAATACGCTGAAATTTAATACCGTGATTATCGCTTGCAGGTAAAAAAGTAAGTGTTACATTTTGTCCAGTATGCAAACCAACGCCACTAATACTTACTGCCTTTTTTATTGTTGTCTGTTTCAATTTAAAAAACCTTTATATTTTATCCTTTAATAATTTTTCTAACTCTTGTACTCGTTTTTCGAGTGTTGGTAAATTACGATAAACTACCCCTGCTTTTAAAGCCTGACGTAATTCAATCACAGGGCTACCAAACCACCTGCCATTTTCTTGAATGATGTTTCCAGCAATACCGCTTTGCGCACCAAACTGACTTCCATCTGCAATTACTAAATGACCTGCAAAACCAACTTGTCCGGCAATTACACAGTATTTACCAATTTTAGTACTGCCAGATATGCCCGATTGTGATGCGATAACTGTATGTGCTCCTATTTCTACATTATGTGCAACTTGCACTAAATTATCTATTTTAACACCATTACGTATAATTGTGCTTCCCATTGTAGCCCTGTCTATGGTACAATTTGCACCAATTTCTACATCGGCTTCAATAATTACATTACCTGTTTGAGGTATTTTTTTATAGCTTCTATCGGCTAAAGGCGCAAATCCAAACCCATCGCTACCTATAACACTACCAGCATGTAGAATGCAATTATCGCCAATGGTGCATAAATGATAAATTTTAACACCAGGATATATTGTTACATTATTGCCAATTTTAGTACCCGCACCAATATAAACTTGAGGATGTATTTGGCAATTTTCGCCCACTATAGCCTCATCTCCAATATAAGTTAAAGCACCAATAAACGTACTTGTAGCAACTTTTGCACTTTGCGATACTACAGCAGATTTGTCAACTCCAGGTGCGCCTTTACCAATACTTGCAAATTGTTCTAACAAATAAGTAAATGCCTGATAAGCATCGTCAACCTTAATAAGTGTAGTATTAACACTAGCAGTAGGATTAAACGAACGATTTACCAACACCGCAGTACTTTGGGTGGTGTAAATATGTGGCTCATATTTAGAATTAGCTAAAAAAGATAATGCGCCAGCCGTGCCTTCTTCGATTTTTGCAACTGTACTTAGCAGTGCATTTTCATCTCCAATAACCTCACCCTGTAGCAGTTTGCTAAGTTCCTTTACTGATATTTGCATTAATTTTTTAAGTGCTAAATTAAGAGTTAGCCCGGCAATTTAAATATTTTTTGGGTAACACAAAAAGTATTTAGTAACCGACTTAGCCAAGGCCGAAATATTATACTGATCTGATGCAGTTGTAATGTCGGCTGTGGTACCATTTTTATACAATACTTTTATGTTAAAACCTTCGGGGCTGTATGCCTTGTTTGTTACACTATCAGTAAAAACATAATAGTCAGTATCTGCGTAGCTTATGTTATATTTTTGGGCAACTTTTGCCCTTATTTCATCCACTTTTTCTTTACTAAAAGGCACTTCTTTTTGTAGCTCAATACGTGGCAAATGCCTATCGCGTAATTGCACACAAAGGTCGCTTAATATTTTATCGGAATGATTGCACCAAACCTTTATTGATAAAAACACATCATTATCATCAAGCCTGCTGTAACGCATTAAAACTTCAGGATTTTTTAACAATTGTTCAGCACCAGGTTTTTCATACAAAAAGTATTTAAAATCTGGCGAAGCAAATAAATCAACCCCATTTTGTGCTAAATAACTGGCACGCTGCATGGCTTTAATCAATAAATTTTCGGCAGCAATTACCGTTTTGTGCAAATAAACCTGCCAATACATTAATCTGCGGGCTATTAAAAATTTTTCAATACTGTACACTCCTTTTTCATCAATCACCAATTCATCATCATACACATTTAGCATATTAATAATTCTGTCGTGGCCTATTACACCTTCTTGTACACCTGTATAAAAACTATCTCTGCGCAAGTAATCTAGCCTATCCATATCTAATTGGCTACTTACCAATTGGTGTAAAAATTTTTTGTGGTATTGATTGGTAAATATTTGAATACACATACCCAGTTTACCATTAAACTCCTCATTTAGCATCATCATAAATGCCAACGAAAGTTGTTCGTGGTGTACACCTTTTATCAATACTTCTTCTAATGTATGACTAAATGGCCCATGTCCGATATCGTGTAATAAAACAGCAGCGCAAACTGCATCTTTCTCTTCATCAGTTATTTCTATTCCTTTGGTTCTCAAAACATCAACCGCTTGCACAGTTAGGCTCATAGCGCCAATAACGTGCTGAAAACGTGTGTGTAATGCACCGGGATAAACTAAGTTTGATAACCCAAGTTGTTTAATTCTGCGTAATCGCTGAAATACAGGATGTTCAATTAAATCATAGATTAGCTCGGAGGTGATATTTACGAACCCATAAACTGGGTCGTTTATTATTTTCTTTTTGTTTATGAAGCTTTGCACAATATTTGACAGCTAATTCGTTTTGATATTTAACACTAACGCAGCAAAAATAAACTTAATATGAATAATACCCGCATACTTTGGGCAGATGATGAAATAGAATTACTTAAATCGCACATTATTTTTTTAACAAACAAGGGCTACACCGTAGATAAAGTTACCAGTGGCGTTGATGCCATTGAAGCTTGTAAAAAACAGCATTACGACATTGTGTTTTTAGATGAAAACATGCCCGGCATTAGTGGACTTGAAGCTTTAATACCTATTAAAAACCTTTTGCCAGATGTGCCTGTGGTAATGATTACCAAGAGCGAAGAAGAGCATATTATGGAAGATGCTATTGGTAGTAAAATTGCCGATTATTTAATTAAACCAGTTAACTCAAACCAAATACTTTTATCAATAAAAAAATTACTTGATAACAAAAGATTGGTAAGTGAAAAAACTGCTCAAAGTTATCAGCAAGAGTTTAGAAATATTGGTATGGAGCTGAATGATGTGAGCGATTACAACTCGTGGGTAACCTTATATAAAAAGCTTGTTTATTGGGAGCTAGAGTTAGCAGCAAGCAACGATACTGGCATGGATGAAATTTTGTTAATGCAAAAAACGGAAGCCAATCGCGAGTGGACCAAATTTATAAAAAAGAACTTTACCAGCTTCTTGCGCAAGCCCGATAATAACACGCCCGTAATGAGCCACACGGTTATTAAGCAAAAGGTTTTACCCGAATTAAGTAATGATGTGCCAGTGTTTTTAATTATGCTTGATAATTTTAGATACGACCAATGGAAAGTAGTTCAAAGTCAATTAAACGAACACTTTAGATTAACTAAAGAGGAGAACTATTTAACCATTTTACCTACCACCACACACTATGCTCGTAATGCATTTTTTAGTGGCATGTTGCCAAGCGAAATAGCCAAGTTATACCCTAATTTATGGGTTGATGAGGAAGAAAATGAAGGCAAAAATTTACACGAACAAGAACTACTAGGTACACAATTAAACCGTTTGGGTTATAAAGAAAAGTTTAGCTACACTAAAATTACCAATTTAGATAATGGCAAACGATTAGTTGATGATATACCTAACATGTTTAACAATAAGTTTAATGTAATAGTATACAACTTTGTAGATATGCTTAGCCATGCCAGAACAGAGATGAATGTAATGAAAGAACTTGCCGAAGATGAAGCTGCATACCGCAGTATTACAGCAAGCTGGTTTGAACACTCGCCATTATTTGAAGCACTAAAACGCATTGCAGGTAAAAAGGCTAAAATTATAATTACCACCGACCATGGTAGCATACGTGTAAAAAATGCTGTAAAAATTATTGGTGATAGAAGCACAAGTACAAATTTGCGCTACAAACAAGGCAAAAACCTAAACTACAACGAAAACGATTTATTTACCATAAAAGATCCTGCTGAAGCCTTTTTACCTAAACAAAATGTAAGTAGCAGATATGTGTTTGCTACTGATAGTGATTTTATGGCTTACCCAAACAATTACAATTACCATGTAAATATGTATACCAACTCTTTTCAGCATGGTGGAATAAGCTTAGAAGAAATGATTGTGCCATTTGTGGTACTTGAAACTAAGGAGCAATAAAAAGATTGTGTATCCTTTTAGCCCATTAAAATATGGGTTGAAGTAAAATGGAGTAAAAATAAGTGCCTCATAAAAAGGAAGCAAGCTAAAAATATTAAAAATAATTAGCAGCACATTTGTTCAATTAAAAAGGCTGCCTATATTTGCACCCGCTTAACCATTACAATGGTTGGAGTAAAAAAATGAAACATTTCCTAGTTTCACAAATCAAAAGGAATTGATTCTGTAGCTCAGCTGGTAGAGCATTACACTTTTAATGTAGGGGTCCTGGGTTCGAATCCCAGCGGAATCACAAAGTAGTTTTTAAAAAATTTTAAAACCTCCAAGTTCAATCACTTGGAGGTTTTTTGCTTTTATGCTATTACTATTTGTTTTAGCTTTTTTAAGGTTGATGTAATCTTACAACTTAGCTCTTCTAATACTATCAAACCAAAGGTACACTGCTGAGCTAAGCTTATACTCAAATTTTAAATGATGAATTAACACATCAATAGGTTTTAATGGAAGCAATGGGTCCTCTTTTAAAATATGCTGTAACATTACCAAACCAATGTTCTTATTTTCGGTTTTCGGTTCAAGTCTCAAAATTTCATGGCTATAACCCTTATAATAATTCTTAAAAAACATCCAACTATAATCGAAGTATCGAATTGAATTAAAAAAAATATCTAAATCCGATTCTGTTAAACTTGTTTTATGGGTAGATACATCAATAGCATTAATAGACTTTAAATAATTAGGCCAATTGGGGTCAGCATCAATCTCTTCATGCGTAATTTTTCTGGCTTCATTTTGCGGACGGGGTAACTTATTTCTAAATTCAAAAACTAACTTATAAAACGAAACGTTTTTGAGATAAAGTGGCTTTATGCCTAGAGTTAATAAGCTCATTAAGTCCATAAAAAAATTATCTATTATTCTTTTTAAAATTTTCTGCTTGTTCAAATATCTCTACGTAAACTTCATCCCTTTCAACTGGTGGATAGCCAAACTCATCTAATAAAAGTATCAATCCTACTTTCAAGGCAGATTTTATGTCGTCACGCTTATTCCAATCAGGAAATTTGGCTTGTCCGTCTACTAAGTCCTTCACTGCTTTAGCCAATTTAATCATTTTATCATCCGGATATTTGAAGTCGTATTTTATACAAAGCTCTTTCAGAATGTCGTAAAATGCTTTTTCTTCAAAGTTTATTCCTAAGGCATCTCCTGCTGAAAACTCTTTATGAACCTCCCAAATTAAATCGGTTAATGCACTTGCCATTTCTTCGTAAACCTCACTTCTTAAAATGTCATTTTCTTCTCGCTGGTTGTAGCGTTCAACCAATGCTTGCATCTTTTTTGTAAAGTCGATTCCCTTTACTCGGTTTACTTTTTTTATTTCGCCAATTACTCTAGCAAGTAATTGTTGTAACAGTTTAATTTTAGTATTTGGCAATTTAATTTTATCAATCTTGGCTAAATAGTTTTCATCAAAAATATCTTGTTCAGATTCCTCTTCATTACCTAATTTAAAAATCTCCTCAACACCATCACTTTGTAAGGCTTCTTTTATCATTTCTCTAACCTTCGCATTCATTTGTGCAGTATCAGGCGCATTGCCTTTGGTTAGTTTAAAAACGATAGAACGAATAGCTAAATAAAAATGCGTAAAATCTCTTTCAGGTTGGGTTAACAGTTCACTTCCTACACAAATATCATAAGCAGATTTTAACCTTTTAACCAAACCCATAAATCTAGCTTCAAAGTCTTTGGTTTGTTGGGCAAACTCTGCCGCTAAATTTAAGGTGTTTAACTGTTGTAATGTTGTTCCATTAAAGTATTTACTACTATCAAACGTATGAAACAACTTTGCTAATAGGTCTAAATGATTGCGAACAATAACCAATGATTCTTTAATGTCTTCAAAATTATCTTCGTCTTCTTTATTGTATTTGGCCAAGGCCAGGTTCATTTGTTTTTTTATGCCAATATAATCTACCACTAAGCCTTTGTTTTTACCTTCAAACTTTCTATTTACCCTCGAAATGGTTTGAATTAAATTATGTTGCTGAATTGGTTTGTCAATATAAATACTATCCAAAAATGGCACATCAAAACCAGTAAGCCACATATCAACTACAATGGCAATTTTACAAGTAGAGTGTTCGTTTTTAAATTGTCTGTCTAATTCTTTGCGAAAATCTTTTGTACCTAGCAG
>JAUCCO010000088.1:0-14496 GCA_034676125.1 Bacteroidia bacterium | reverse complement strand
GGTCTGTAATTTTACCTATAATATAAATACCATTATCGGTTTGCAACATGTCCTCTACAAAGTATCTATTATACAAATTATCAGGGTCAAAAATAAAGTCCTTTTCCCATACTATATTTAATAAAGTATCAAACTTATAAAGTGTAAATTGCTGCATGGTATTCAAATCGTTTATGTATGCATATACCGTGTTTTTAGCTTCGTTTACCAATAATGCATTCTTCATTATATCATACGTTTCATAATAAAAATCGTGCGGAGAATCGAAGTTCACGTTTAATACCGTTCCGTTGGTAATGGTATAATCGTTTACATTTAATTTTCTTATCGAGTATCTTTCAAATAAGCGATCTATTTTATTAAAAGTATCAGAAACTATTAATTGATAAACATTATTATTTTGGTTAACAGTTGCTATTTCGCATCGATTGCTTGAGTATAAATTGTTTTGCCCAAGCCCTTCCGAAAAACCTCTCCAAAATTCAAATTGTGATAAAATATTAAAACTATCACTTCCCAATAAATTTATCTCACCATACTTATTTGTACTAGTATTAAAAGCAATCAACGAATCGTTTCTGTTAATAATGGTACCAAGCGGATAACCATATACATCATCTTTTTCACCTCTTTCTATTCGGGTAAATAATAGACTATCGTTTTTGTCTGTTTTAATAAAATAACCACTTAAAGGACCATCGTAGCTATCAAGTCCACAATTGCCATAATAAATGTGCTCACCGTTAAAATCCAACTTCCGTACTTTTATTACTTTGGGCCAAACATCAATCCCTGTAAACAAAGGATACTTAAAGTTTTGCGATGTTTGTGTATTGAGGTTATATATTTTTTTATAAATAAAATAATCGTTTGAGTTATAAAAATAATTATTAATGCCTACGCCAACTATTTCAATTATGCTATCGTTTGGTACCTCAACTATTTTTGGATATAAAATCTCATCATTGGCTTTTATGGTATCGCCAATTGTTATATAGGTAGTGGCATTTGTTTGGGTATTAATTAATAACAACATTGGTACACACCGCCCATTAACATCTGTAACAGAATCTAATAAATACGTAGTGGCAACAACCAAGTTGTTGCCACTACGTGTAAATGCTACTAATGAAAGTTTATATTGGCCTACATTGCCCAAATAGTTGGTTTGAGCTTTTACTTGGCTAAAAGATAAAAGTATAAAAAGTAATGTTATAAAAGGCTTAAGCATGAGTATGAAATTTGTTTAATATCTTATCAATATTAAAACAAATTCCAACTACATCCAAATCTTAATCACACCATATTTCCATAGCATATATAAAATCATTCCGGCTATAAGCGAGAATAAAATTAAGAATGGTAAAATTGGGCGTTTCTTTTTAGTAAAGGGGTCATTTAAGTTAACCTTAGCACCAGCAGGTAAGTTTGCAAGTTGTGTAAGTGTGTTACCAAATTGAATATTAACAACTGCTCTGGCATTAATTGCCCAACCATTTGCATCTAATAATGGAGCAAGGTTACGTTTACGTAATTTTAAATAAGCCATAATCATTGCAGGGCCAGAAATCACCAATAATATCCCTGCAATGGCCAATGGCATTTTCCACCAAGTTAAAGCCACAAAGCCAGAAATGACTGATGCGATTATTGTACCTATTGCTCCTAAAGCCAAACTTATAGCAGCAAATATTCCCACAAATTTACCTATATCAAATGGTGGCGGTGGTGCTTTTTGTTCAGTAACAGCTTTTGCAGGCATATCTTCAATAGATTTTGTTGCGCTCTCTGTTAGTTTATTATCCTCTTCGGCAGCAAACTTGTTAATTTGTTTTTCTATAAAAGCAGAAATCTTACGGTATGGCGACCAAAATGCTTGTCTGATACTAATTGGGTTATCCACTATTTTAATAATGGTAGCATCCCAATCCATCCCTTTTCTATCGTAGAATAATGCATTACGACCAACAACTAAATTATCAATATCGCCATTGGTTAATGCTGCTACAATGGTCATTTTTTCTTTTGTACTTTTTGAAATACACTCACAATACAATAAAAACATATCGCTATATGATGCCATTGTATTGTGTTTACCCATATCGTTTACTTTAATACAAAGGTCGCAACTGCGTTGGTCTATGTATAATACACCTGCTTGGAAAATAGCTTTCTGGTTGGGTGAGTAAAAATCGTAAAAGGTTACAAAGTTTTTAAGCAACTTAAATAAATCGTGGTAGTAACGTACCATTTGATCAACCAAAATAATATTGTTGGCTTCTTCGGCTACCAATAAATCTTGGTTAATTAAGTCAATTAATTGTGCTTCCGTGCCTTCATTAATCAATTCATTTATTCTATCAATACCTAGTGGTTCTACTTCTGCACCATCTTTTTCTAATTTCCAAGCCGCATAAGGGTTGAAAATGGTATCAATAGTTTGCCAATCGGTTTCGGTTAATGTGGTTTTATTAGGGAAAAGCACACCTATAATTAAGTAATTAAAAGTATGAACTTTTTTTTCCCAAGCTGGGTTAATACCAACAGTTAATGGCAATGGTTTATCAGCTTCAATTTTGGCTAACGGATAACCAGCAATTTCATCCAAACATGTACTTAAATCTTTAGGGCTAATTGCACCAACGCGTTCAACCAATACATTTAAAACATCCGTAGTTTGTGGGTCGAATTGTGCTAACCTACAACGAATAAAATAATCGTCAATTTTACTTTTAAGTGCTAAGTAATTTTGATAAGCCGCTTCTGTATTATCTGCAAAAGGTAAAATCTCTTTGCTGTTTTCTTGTGCTTTATTTTGCCATGCTGCATAACGTTTGCACAAGTCAAAAAAGTTGGCAATTTGTTCAATTGTTATGCCTTCTTTTCCACCACGGTCGTTAGTTACACCAACACAAGCCATAATATCCAGGATGCTTTTTTGTAGTGATTCTTCCGTAGTGGAATCAATAGTAATTACACCATCCCCATTAAATGCTGTTAGTGCAAATATTTTATTTATATCACTGGTTTCTTGTACACTAATATGGGTTGAGTTTTCGCTACCCAAGTTGCGCAAAATTGTTTGGGCTGATGCGTATAAAATCCTACCAGTTTCGTTGTCGGTATTTATTGCCGATAGCGGAAAAGTACCTTCTGGATTTAAAATATCATTTGGATTTTTAAGTACAGATAAAATCCAACTTACAGCAGCCAATACTTCTGGAACCCTAATTTGTCCATCATTATCTTTATCAATTAAAGTTAACGTATTGCTGTCAATCTCTAATCCATTTACAGGGCAACTTAAAGCTGTCCAAAGTTTTTGGTCCAACTCATTTAGGTGTAACAAATCTTCGCCACTTTCTATGTTAACACGCTTAACTCCACCAACGGTAGAGAAATTCCAAATATGGTTACTCATCTTCTTTAAAAATTAAGGTAAAAGTATATTCTTGTAATATGGCAATGTAAATCAATCTTAATAAATTTTATCAATTATCTTGTTCAAATGGCTTAAAAAACCTGATGTAATACTTATTATGATTTTAATATAATAGTTGGTGATTTGTGCTTAATCCACTAACCTTGCGGCAATTAATATCATTATATGAATAAGATTTTTTTAGTAATAATCACTTTAATTTCCTTTGCCAGTGGCCTATTTGCTGCAAATGGCGATACCACACAAGTTAATGTTTTTAATAAGTTTCACATGTCTAGGTATGGTGCTTTCGATCAAAAAGCAAAAATGCCAGAGAATAAAACTTTTCAACGCATTTGGTTAAAATACACATTAGGTTGCCAAAGCAATGGCCAATGCGAATGGGATTATACGATTAAGTTGTTTTTGCGTGAACATACGGGTAAAATGGATTCTACCTTGCAGCAAGCGCCTTATTTAAAAGTGAATAATTCGGCAAAAGATTCCGTAGTTTATTCAGTAGATACAACTTATACAAATGTGTTTAATGCAACTACTAAAACAACTGATAGCATTGCAACAACTGCGTTTACAATTACTTTATTTGGAGATACATTAAACCCATTAGTTCAAACACAATCCATTACTGGTTTTCCGGTAAATTATTGGAGGATTAATTTTGATACAAGTGGTGTTAGGGTTGATTCAAGTTTTGTATCTGGTGGTATAACCATCAAACAAAATTTTACCTCCTATTATAATGTATTTGAAGTAATAAATAATTTAGAAATGGGTAGGTTTATATCTCCTTATGCTAAGTCGTTTCCTAAAAATTTTCAATACGAATATTTGTATGATGTAACAGAATATGCCTATTTATTAAAGGATTCCGCTGAATTTAGAATAGAATACCAAGGTTACTCGTATGGCTTTACTGCTAATTGGGATATGGTATTTGTAGAAGGAACACCTGCACGCGAAGTAGTTAAAATAGAAAATATTTATAACGGTGGTTTTGCTTATGGTAAAGCAGTTTCTATCGAAGAAAAATTAAAGGCTACAAGTTTTACTGTTCCAACGGATGCAGTGGCAACAAAAGCACGTGTAATTATTACTGGTCATGGTGCAGAAGGTGGCGAAGGATGTGCAGAGTTTTGTGCTAAAAAAATGTTCATCAAACAAAATGGTGCGCAACTAGCCGAGCAATTGGTTTGGAAAGATGATTGTGGTAGCAATGCCATACCTGCACAACCAGGCACTTGGGTTTATAACCGTGCAAACTGGTGTCCTGGCGAAAAAATTCGTAATTACGATTACATGTTAAATGTTACTTCTGGCAGCACGCATACTGTAGATTTAGACATGGAACCTTTTACAACAATTGGTGAAGCTAGCTATAATATTAGCATGCAATTAATACATTACAAAGCCAATAGTTTTGAAAATGATGCAGCAGTTGAAGACATTATTTCGCCTTCAAAAAATTACTTATACAACCGCATAAATCCAATTTGCGATAACGGAAAATTCATCTTAAAAAACTGGGGTAGCAAGCCCTTAACATCTGCTGAAATAAGTTTTCAGATTGGCAACAACACACCACAAAAATTTGGCTGGAATGGTAATTTAGCTTTCGAAAAAGAAACCGAAGTAACTATTCCGTATATACAATGGCCAAGCGATTTAAGCGATAAAACATTTAAAGTTTGGGTAAGCAAAACCAATAATTTAGCAACTGATGAAAACATGCACAACAATACCATGTTCTCTAATTTTGATTTACCTATTACATTGCCAAGTCAGTTTATTGTACAAACATTAACCAATAAAGTACCCGAGCAAAATAGTTATACCATTACCGATAGTTATGGCAACTTAATTGTTTCAAAAACATTTACTGCAGCAAGCACTATTCACCGCGATACCTTTAATTTAGGTTTTGGATGTTATACCTTTAAATTTACTGACACAGAAGGAAATGGCCTTGTTTGGTGGGCAGCAACATCAGATGGTAATGGTTCATTACGTATTCAAAATGTAGGTTCGCCAACACAAATATTCAAAACATTTACACCAGATTTTGGTAATTTCCAGCAGTTAAATTTCTGTGTGCAAAACCCTGTTGGAGTAGCTAATCAATTATTAAATGCAGCACTGGTTAATGTATATCCAAACCCTGCAAATAATTTAATTATGGTTGATGGCATGCAAGCTTTAAAAGCCGAGATTATTGATGTAACAGGTAAGTTAATGGGAGTTTATAATAACCCAATAACTGGCATTGATGTAAGCACATTGCCAAGCGGAATTTACCTAATAAAACTAACCGATTTAAACCAACAAATAGTGGTTAAAAAAATCAGTATCGCGCATTAAATAATAAAAATTAAACCCATTTTAAACGGCATTACCTAACAAGTTGATGTCGTTTTTTTTATTATCAATGTTAAAAGAATCAACCTCTGCGCCCGAGGCCTCGGGACTCTGCGTTAATTTTCCTTTCCAACCGCAGGTTGCTCTGTTCCCGCTTCAAACACTTCATTTCTCTGTGCCATTGTGCCCCTGTGGTAATATAAACAACCGAAGGTTGCTCTGCGTTCTCTTTTCACATAAGTAACCTCTGCGCCCTCTGCGGCCGATAGCTATCGGCCTCTGCGTTCATTCCCCTTTCCAACCGCAGGTTGCCCTATCGCTGCGTTAAAACTTTAGTGGTATTACAGCCGTTTTTTTATATTGCGGCATGTCGGCAAATGTTTCCTCATTCATAAATATACATACCCATGCAAAACCAAGTGCAAATACATTGGCGGTGCGCAATGCATATTTAAAACTAACTATAGAGCAAATTGTAGACTTGCCCTATATGGTTTCCGTAGGTTTGCATCCTTGGCATATCAATAATTATAGCATAAATAAATGCACAGATTTGTTAATGGATGTAGCAAATTTAACCAATGTATTTGCCATTGGCGAAATAGGAATTGATAGGGCCATTGACATTCCGGTACAAACCCAATTGCAGTATTTTGATGCACAGTTAAATATTGCTAGAGCTGTGCAAAAGCCTGTAATTATACATGCCGTAAAAGGTTATAGTGATATCATGCCACATTTAAAAAAATCGAAAGTGCCATTTATATTTCATGGGTTTACGGGTAATGTGCAACAAGCAAAAGAAATTTTAAAATACAATGCATACCTTTCGTTTGGCAAAAGTTTATTGGATGAAAAACATGCTGAAGTATTTGCGCAACTACCCAACGAAAATATTTTGTTAGAAACAGATGCTTCAAACATAACTATTGAAGAAGTTTATAACCTTGCCGCACAAGCAAAAAATATACCTATTGATGAATTAAAAACAATGGTGTTTAATACATTTGCCAAATTAAATAATAAGTAGCTGTTAATAGTTGTAATGAAAGAGATAAAACCGTGGATGGGAAGAACCCAATTATTGTTGGGTGAAGAAAAACTAAAAACCCTAATTAATGCTAACGTATTGGTAGTTGGACTTGGTGGTGTTGGTGGCATAGCAGCAGAAATGATTGCACGTGCTGGTGTAGGTAAAATGACCATTGTTGATGCAGATACTATTGACGAAACAAACCGCAACAGGCAATTACCCGCATTAAAGAGTACCGAAGGATTATTAAAAACAGAAGTACTTAAAGCAAGGTTATTGGACATTAATCCTGAGTTAGATTTAACTGTAATTGCCGAATATTTTAGAGACGAAATTACACACCAAGTATTAGACGAAGGCCATTTTGATTATGCCTTAGATTGTATTGATACGCTAAGTCCGAAAGTGTTTTTTATTAAAGCTTGTCTTGATAGAAAAATACCTATTGTAAGCAGCATGGGTGCGGGCAATAAGGTAGACCCAACTATGGTTAGGGTTGATGATATTTCTAATAGTTATAACTGTAAATTAGCAAAATATACCCGCAAATATTTGCATAAGTTTGGTATACGCAAAGGCGTAAAAGTGGTGTTTAGTGCCGAAGAAGCCCAACAATTTATGGGAGTAACAATGGTTGGAGCGCGTAATAAAAAATCGGCACCGGGCACAATAAGTTATTTGCCTACAGTATTTGGCTGTACCGTTGCTAGTGTTGCTATAAGAGATTTGTATAACCGTAAATAGTTGGGACAAAAACTAATAAGATTTGTACAATTGTTTTCATGATTACTGTGGTTTTTATTGGTTAATGTTATATTTTATTAATTGGTAGGTTTCATTGTCGTTGGTATTTACTTAGATTTAAGTGCTTGACATTTATATAAACTAACAAGTGGTAAACTGGTCCCATATTAATGCCCATCAATTATGGAAATTTACTCTAAAAAATAAGAGTTATATTTATGGATTGCTGATAAAAAGTATGCATCTAATAATGAGTTGAACAAAAAGTAATATATCGAATTTATAAAAAGCCGGACTAAAATGGCCAAACTGAATGAAAAATACGAAATTATATATCGTATTAAAATAGTATTACTCAGCATAAATTAAGAATAATATTGATTAATATAAAAAAGTGAACAGTATCTCTTCCAATGCTCCAACGTCACTAATATTTTAGATTACTTTTATTCTACATTTTTACTTTTTATTAATCCAAACAGGTACTTAAATAATGGAATTAGTAATAAAGTCAAGAGCAATTCCGGATTGTTATATAAAAAAACCAACATTTTGCGCCAAAATGAAATGGGAGGAATTTTAATATCAAGCCTTATATCTTTTTCTTTTATTTTTCTAGTCTTTCCATCCTCACCGCCTCCTGTTATTCTTATTACCAATCGAGCAATTTCGGAATCAATATCCTTCTTTGGTTTTATTGTCCAGCGCCAATTTATGTCACTCGTTCGATCAAGATCTTGAGTTTGGCTATCATTACTAATTATTTCAAAACACTTGCTAATATCGATCAATTCTACAGCTAGAGTCTTATATTCCTTAATTTTGATGCAAGCTTGGCTATCGTTTTTTATATCCTCAATTATTTTACCCTCTTGCTCTTCAACAATATTTTGAATTTTCCTAATCATAATGTCAGATTCTTTATCCATTGAAACCACTACATTAACATCCTTTGTTTCATTTATAGCAATACTAGTAAAATATGAGTAGCATAAAGTTGTAATTTCTTTATTTGTTTCAGGTACAGGATTACCATCAGTTGGTGGAATCTCTAACGTGCGAATACTGTCTAGTTGAAGGCTAGCAGTGGAGTCTAGTTTACTTTCAAGCTGCATTTCTTTTTGATATTCGCTTGGCCCGCATGAACTGGAAAAAAGGGCAATTAGCAAATAGCCAATAATGCTATATATACATTTTGAATCATACATGATTAAATATTTTTTGTTTTAACTTTAGTATTGTCTGAAATTTATTTAACGATTTGTGTATGTTATTATACTTATTTAATTCTTTAATTGCGTGTCCCCTATTTTCATAGTGTTTTTGTAACTAATAAGCTTACTAAACTTACTTTCAAAAGTTTATACTTTTGGGTTTATATATATGAAAGAGTTTAAATGACCTAATAATTCAATTTCTGTTATCACAAAATTATAATTTAGCCATTCTGTAATTAACTAATTACGAAAGCCTATTGCAGCTTCATTGCATGTAGTAACTTGTCATTTCGATTACCTGTATAATGTCTAATTATTACCAAAATGCTTGTATTATAACATGATTTACAAAATCAAATAATTATTTAATTAATAGGTTATTTTTTTTGTTTTTAATGTCTACTCTTCAGTATGTTTCTGCAACAACTATTCTAAATTAACCTAAAAGTATTACGTCTTCATCACTTTGGGCAACTCTACCAAGTATAACTGTGCGATCTAGATTTCCAAGTATTGTTGCATAAGCATCCTTATACCAAGCATCACTATAAAAATACCAAGAATGTGAGTGTGCTCCCACCTTAACATAAATACTGCTTTTATGTTGATGGTAATAATCCCCACAATTTACATCTACTGCTTTTGTTGGTGAATTTATTGGCAATCCAACGCGTCCTGCTCGGTTCTTCGCCCCAACACGCTTTACATTCGAAATGGACAATATACTATCGTAAGGGTTGTAATAATTCGTTAGTCTATTGCAATGTCGGTAAACAGATTGGCCTCTTTCGGTATTCATGGCATCACTTGAAATATCGCCTGATATAAACAATATTTGGGAAACAGACCAATTGGTTTCTGCAATTATTTTTGTAGTTTCTGCGTCATTAAATGCTTCGTAAATAACATACGCTCCAGTTGAATGGCCTATCACATTGACACTAATAGTGCAGTTATTCCCTTGTTGTTTTGACAAAAACCTAATGCAAGAATCAACCAATTCAAACGCAGTTTTTTTTGCATCATGTCGGTCTTCCAAATAAAGAAGTGCATTATTATTACTTGGCCATGCAAAAGTTATAATGTCTCCATCAAACCCTACATTTTCAAAACCTTGCCTAAGTGTACGATGACGATCAAGTACTTCATTGTCTTCTGTGTTGTAACCATGAATAAAAATGATAATATTTTCTTGTTCTTTATTGATAATGTCTCCAAAAAAATCACCAAAACTAACTTCATGTTGCGGCATAAATGTGTTAGCACTTTCTGGTACTTTTAGGTAAATAGCTTTTCCTGGCTCATTAGTAAACTCATTGTCTATAATGTTTTGGGTGCAAATAATGTAATCGCTCATGTGGTGTGTTAATTTGTTTAATAAATTATTTTTAAGCAAGCATTCATATATATTCAATTATTGAAAGCGTTTTTAATTTCACCTATCTAATAGAATTATTTTACTTGAAATACTCTAATATAAATACACGCATTAACTAATATGTACGCATCATAAAATTGCATTTATTTATAAAGCATTATGATTTATTAACATAGGTAATTGGTGTTTTTTTTATAATAATTCTTACAGCTTCATGTTACATATTTCGTTTCGAGGCAAAGTAATAGTAAATAATTTCTGATAAATTGCAGCTTTAGAACCAAAATCTTTATGGTTCTAAAGAACCAATTATCTAACTGTTTAGAGCCAGGAAAAGCAATATAACCTAATGATTATGTAGACTTTTTCTAAAACATATTTGAGTTTTATTATTATTGTTGATGAGGCTCATTAATAATAATAACATTAAAAACTAGTTTTGCTTAAACAAATCAAAATAATTATGAATTACACAGGAAACGAAGACCACACAATTAGCCTAACCGAGGCATCAGAATTAACAGCCAATTACAGAAATTCACAAACAGATGATTACATTAAGGCCGAGTATTTTGGTAAAAATGCAATTTTGAGTCTTTTAAAGCAAGATGATTGTATTGGTATGAGAGTTTATTATGGACAAGAGATTGATGGAGTTAAGAAACTAGTTCTTGTAGGTGTGGATGCAAATGGAAACGATTTGGTAAATGGCGTAATTTTGGACAAAGGATTTCCTTGCCCTTCATACTGTTCAACATCTAATAGCCTTAACACATAGTGATAATTATTGCTTTAGCTAGGATTAATCAGTTTGTTTGGATAATACCTATTATTGTAGGCATTATGAATCAAAAGTATCTTACCTTTTTAGGCAAGTTACTTTTGGGAGGACTTGTAGGCACAATTCTAATTGAAGTTTATGCTTCTTTTTTAGCTTTTCAAGTAAAGTCAAACTTAATGGTATATTCATTATTCGATTATTATATTGCATTGCTTGTTGGGATAGGTTTGATTATTATTATCCGAAATACTTATCTCCAAATTTTATATTTCTGTTTTATTGGAATGCTGTTTTTTGTATTTCATTATTATCATCAACAACCAACGTATTTAGGTGGTTATGATATGTTAGTTATCTACTTGCTCAATACTTTTATATGTGTAATAAGAATTCAAAAGCTTACAAATGAAACAAATGTACTCTTTGGAAATTCGGAATTTTGGATTTTGAGTGGACTTATTATATATTTTTTCTCAACTAGTGTTTTATTTTACCTATATAAGTATTCAAAAGGAATAGAATCATTTCATCTCATTTACCATACTGTTTATTTGTTTTTCTGTTTAGCCACTTCTGCAATACTTTTCACCAAAGCCATGTTATGCAAACCGAAAGCCACGACATATTAATTATATTAGTTTTTTCAACCTTGTCAATGTTCTCATTGGCAACTTTTTTTGTATATACGGTATACAGTTATCAGAAACGCATTATAAAAAAACAAAAGGAGTTGTTTGCTGCTGTAATTCAAGCGCAAGAGAGCGAAAAAGAGCGAATTGCCAAAGATTTACATGATCAAGTGGGGCCGTTATTATCAAACATTAAGTTTAATATCAGCCTATTTGACGAGCCCGATAAATTAATTCAATTTAAAAAGGACAATAATAAGCTTATTGATATAGCTATAGATAATATTAGAACAGCTTCTTATGATTTACTGCCTAAAGTATTATATGATTTTGGATTAGTTGATGCATTAGAAGATTCATGTGAATTACTGTCAAGAGGAAGCAAAATAGAGGTGATATTTAGTTGTGAAAATCAATTGAGAACAGAGTTGAAATTAACTAAACAAATTGAGTTAACAATATATAGGATTGTAATAGAAATTTTAAATAACGCTATCAAATATAGTAAGGCATCATTAATTAGGGTTCAAGTAGCATTATTAAACAACTACTGCGAAATAATTGTAAAAGATAATGGTATTGGCTTTAACAAAGACCTTATATTAGCAGATAGAAATACGGGAATGGGGATTAAAAATATTTTCAGTAGAATTGATATACTTAACGGAACATGTAACTTGCAAACAAATCAATCTGGAACAACTTATCATATAAAATTTAAAACCATAAATCTAGTCTAATGGAATTAATAGAGAAAGTAAATGTAATAATAGCTGATGACCATGCTATTTTTAGAGATGGCCTAAAATCCTCATTGAAAAAAATACCCTTTATAGGTCAAGTTTATCAGTGCGAAGATGGGCAAGAGGTAATTAATACGCTCCAGAAAACAAATGTAGATGTTTTGTTAATGGATATTGAAATGCCAGTAATGAATGGTATTGAGACAGCAAAATGGATAAAGGATAACATGCCTCATGTAAATATTATCATGTTAACCATGTTCAATAATCAACGTTATATTATGCAGTTATATGATATTGGTGTTACAGGTTATTTGCTTAAAAATACCAATGTAAACGAATTACAAAAGGCAATTGCTATGGTTAAACAACATGATAATTATTATTGCAAAGAAATACAAGAAGTAATATTCAGAAACCTTATTAAACGTAATAAAACAAATATTGGAGATACCATTTTAGATAAAATTACTACTAGAGAAATAGCAGTTTTAAAACTTATTTGCGACCAAAACTCCACACAGGAAATTGCAGATAAGTTATTTATTTCGCCTCTTACCATAAAAAGACACAGGCAAATTTTAATGGAGAAAACTGGTTCAAAGAACTTGGCTGGCTTAGTTGTTTTTGCTATTCAGCACGATATTTTCAGAATTTACAAAGACTAACAAATTGGTTCTATAGTACCAAAATAAATTGACATGATATTATCATTGACATTTTGCACTACTTTTGAAATATATTAAGTTTATTCAACTCATTAAACAAACAACATGAACAAATTTTTACAAAAAGCACTAGTCGTTTTAATTATTACGCTAGGAGTTACAAAAAGTAATGCTCAAAATACTTGGTCTTATTTAAACTGCATCGACTCTGGGTCGTTTGTGTTTGACTTATTTGGAGTAAATGACACCTTGTTTTATACCGTAGAAAATAATACCTTAGGTAGGTCTTATGATGGTGGAAAATCATGGACACGTATCAACAATACCTATACTCCTTACTCTGAGAATTATCGATATGCGTATTATCAGAGTAAATTATTTAGTGTAAATACTTATATAAATACCCTAACTAGGCATACTGGATCTGCTTGGGTAGCAGATACAGCAGGTCTTAATGGTGCTAAACCTGCCAACATGTGGGCATTTACAGATAGAATGTTTGTTTTAGCGTATAAAACAACCAATGCGTATTTATACACACGTACATCAAGCACATCAGCTTGGACACTTACCACTGGTATTCCAACAACAACTGATGAATCATTTAAAATGATTAAACAAGGCAATTCATACTTTGGGCTTTCTGTGTTAGTAAAATTATGGACATCAACAAATGGTACTAGCTTTAGTAAAGTTAATACCACTGGCTTACCAAATGATGCGGTTCACTTTATAAGCCATGGTACTTGTATGTACATATCGCTTAGTGCTACTAGTACACCTGCTTCACTTCATAAATCGTGTGATAATGGAGTAACTTGGACACAACTTAATCCATTTAGATATAACAATACTGATGTTGGTGAATTGTTTAGTGATGGAACACGTTTGTTTTTAACAGAAGACGGAGGTGTAAATCCATCAATTATATACGTATCTACAAATAATGCACAAACTTGGATAGATATTACAGTACCTGACAGTTTTCTTTATGAGCAAGCTATATCTGGGTTTGCAAAGTATAAAAATGTAGTTATCGCTACACAAGGATTTCCGGACGGAGGTACTAAATACTGTGTTAAACAATATGGGACACTTACAACTGGCATTAACGAGCAAGCTGATGAAGTTTTATTAGGCAGTGTATATCCTAATCCTGCCACTCAGTATTTAACAATTGAACTACTTCGTAAAGCAACTGTTAAAGAGATAGAAATTATAAACATTCAAGGCCAACGTGTAATGTTTATTCCTGTTTCTAGTGAGTTTACAGCAAATAGTATTTTAGTTAACATACAAGATTTACCAATAGGTATGTATTTTGTTAAAGTAGGAAACAGCATGCAAAAATTTGTTAAACAATAACTCTAATATTACCATTATAAAAGCAAAAAGCAAGCATAAGTGCTTGCTTTTTGCTTTTAAATTATTTTTAACCCTACCAATACAATTTAATAACTAATGAAATTTACAACCTTTAAAAAAAAATACCATGAGAACAAATTTACG
>JAUCCO010000087.1:0-14954 GCA_034676125.1 Bacteroidia bacterium | reverse complement strand
ATTGGGTAACGCGGGTTGATAAACATACGAAGCGTACGTTTGTCAATTGCTACGGCAAAAAAACCATTACTAACACAACCAAGCGAACCAGGATTTTGATTTTCGCCCTCATAAAATAAACCGCGTGCACCGTGCGCTACTCTATTTGCTTTAATATCAATTACTGTTGAGTTTTCGCTAAAATCTAAATGTTTATTAATGGTATCAATTTGTAATAAGTTAGCTGACGACAAATCAATTATCCTACTAAAAGTACGTTGCATCCATGCTTCTTCGTGTCCTGGAATAAAAGTAAATGCACCTTTAACCCAGCGTCCGCCTTGTTGTTCAGTTAAGTTTAATCTGCCTCTCCAATAAAATGTAGTTGTATCTGTTGCGCCATGTACAAATGGCCATTGAATATAAGAACCTGCACTTACTACACCGCTGCTTATTTTTTGGGGCGAATTGAAATTTGGTTCCCTATCAACCTCAATTATAAATTGATTATTAACATTGGTAATGTTATTGTTTTGAACTGTTAATAAAACGGTATCACTCCCAACTACTGCATCCATTTGCGGATATAATATGGTGCTTCCATTACCCGGTATAAATACATTAACTGATGCAGTATTATTGTTTTCAAACAGTTCTTGCACTTCATCATTTGCATCTACCTTAAACTCAAAAACATTATTCCCTAAAGCTAATTCGCCTAAAGTTTCTACACGTATGTAAAAAGTATCTTTATTAAAAATGCCTTTGCAACGTTGGCTTGGATAGGTAATTAATTGATTATTGGGTAACCTCCTGCTAATACTTATGGTAGACGAATCGGCAATGGTTTTACCAAAGTTATTTACAATAAAACTTATGTCCAAAAACTCATCTTGGGCAGATAGGTTTTCATTGGTTACAAATACATCACTTGGTGTAATAACATAATCAGGGGCCGATGGACTATAGATGGTTACTGCTGGATCTCCTTGTAAAATCCATTGAATGTTATGAGATTGTGTAGTAGCATTTCCGTTGGATAATGACTTGGTAACTTCATACATTATTTTACCAATGGATGCACCATAATTAAGCCTTGTATATTGTAAATAAAAGCTATTAACTAATGGAGTTAAAAAACCATCAAAGGTAAAATTAGAATGTGCCAACCAACCAATTGCGCCTTTATTGGCTGCACAAATGTAGTTTTTGGCATTAATACCACCACTTGTTTGCGGATCTACCTCGGTAGCATTACCCACATTACAACCACTAAAATAATATAATGGATATTTATTTACATTGGTTAAATCTTCAACACTTCCAATATCAACATCTAAAATAGATAATGATGCATGGCCTAAAAACGAAAGTAAATTAACCCCCTTATTTTGTGCTGCTATTAGTTTATCCCTTAAATCAACCTGAGTTGGGGTATTAGTAGATTTTCCGTAAGACGTAACTTTAGCGCCAAGGTTTTGTTGGGTAACTACAGCTTCGTTATATTTTAATACTGCACTAAAATAAGTTTGTTGGCTTAAATTAGTTCCTCCGCTAACATGCAGAATATTTTTTCGCCAATCAGCAATACTATCGATATTATTTTCATAACCAATTACTTTTGATAAATAGTTTTGCAACTCTTGATTATTTGCAGCAGAAATCCTACCTGTTGGAACTTCTGCATAAAACCCATCTCCTTTAATAGCCGAGCTATACAAGGCATCAGCTCCTGGAACACCAATTGCTGGAACCAAATTTTTATTATAATACTCAACAGGCGTTTGTGAAGAAACACTATAAAAACGTGCTTTATCGTTTTGATAACCTCTACCTGCTAAAAGCAAATAACTTGGTGCTACACTTTGTGTGTTAATTAAATGTTGCATCAACCTTCTTACCGCAAGTGGATGCATGTTGCCATAAAAATAATAATCATACAACTGTTCGCTGTAAAATTTTATGGTATTATATTTTAACGAACGATACTCCTTATAGTTTTGCGCGGCAGGCTCTAACAAGGGATGACTTATAATTATGTACTCGTAGTTTAAAGCTGGATTTATTGCTGGAAACACCACCGCTTTAAGTTGATTAATTGCAATAGTTTGTGTGCTATCATAAATCCAAACTTGATGCGGACGGCTATCATTTGTAACCACAAACTCGGCAGTGCCGTTGTTAAATAATGTTTTGATACGCTTGTTAGCAGTTAAATCAATTGCAAAAGCGTTGGTTTGACCTATACCAACATTGGTAATTTGCAAATACGATTTTGTACCACCACGCTGATGCAACACATTAAAAAACTTATTACTTGTATATGCTAAATTATAACTTCTTGGATAATTAAGGAGCGCATACGACAAACAATTATAATCTGATGCTACAGACAAATCGTTAACTGTACTAATTTGTAAATATGTATTGGTACCAATATCAAATGTATTAATTGTTGGGTTAAACTTAACTGCCTCATATCCTAAATAAGAATGATCTATAATGGTAGCAAAGTTTGTATTATCGGTACTTAAGCTAATTTGAACATGGTGGTTAAATGGACCTGTTAGCTTAGCGTTTGAACCACCAATTACTTTCAACTCTAATGTAGGCGTTGGGCCTGATGAATATAATGCAGGTGTTTTTAAAATAAAAGTACGTGGGTTAAACCAACCAACTCTTTCACTAGCCCAACCTTCTCCAGCCTGATATTCTGAACTCACATATTTTTCACTTGCGTTCATTATATCTGGACCATCTAAGTACTCTTCAGTTGGTGCAATAATTACCGTATCATTAAAAAATAATTCTGGTTGTAAACCCGCAAAATTATAATCGTTTTCTTGTACTAATCTTAAAGGAATTTGTGCTGTGGTATCAGGCAAAATGGTTAAAAAATAAGCATTGGTATCTGTAAACATGCTAATAAACTGATTGGGTTGCCAAGCGCTATTTGCAAATAAATCTGCATCAATACTACCATTGTTTTTAAATCCAACAAACTCAATAAAATCATTGGTGTTAAATACATTATCGGCTTCGCCAGCAATATAAATAGGCACTTCTTTTCCTTGGCAAAAAAGCTGTATACGTTTTGGGTTGATGGATGCAACATTAATACCTGCATTTTGTAAGGCACTTGCACCTATGCGGTAAGTAGCAGTTTTACCTACTAAAAATTTATAATAGGGTTGATAAGGTTTTATCCACTCAAATCCATATTGTTGACCGAAAGCCAAGTTGGCTATAAAAAGAAATAAACTTAATGATAGTAATCGAATTATTTTAAAAGGCATATTTGCAAAACGACTTTTTATTTAAGATAGTATATGTACGCAATTTAATAATTATACCTTAAACATAGTTGTAAATGTTGATTTACAAAAAGTATTGTTTAATTTTTGACAATGGTTTAAGCAACAAGGTGTACCATTTGGGCCTAACACCATTAATTACCCATGCATTACGATCTTGAATATTGGCTTTTATTCTGTTTTTAAAGCTACGGTTACTTTGTCCGCCAAGGCGCATTTTTATTATAACTTCGGGCAAATAGGCTACCTGTAAATTATTAAAGTAACAAAACCTTAACATTAATTCGTAATCGCCAGCCAGGTGTAGCTTTTTATTAAAGCCTCCTAATTTTTGATACACATTTTTGTGAACAAAAAACGTAGGGTGTGGCGGCATCCAACCTTTTAAAAACCTGTTTTTATTAAACTGACCCGAACGCCATTTCCTCACAATTTTACTGCTATCGGTTCTGCTCACGTAATCTAAATCGGCATACATTGCATCACACTTAGTTTGTGCAAATTTATCTGCTACATGCTGCAACACATTTTTATTTGCATAAAAATCATCGGCATTTAAAAACCCAATTACATCGCCTTTAGCCAATGCTAAACCTTTATTCATGGCATCATAAATTCCCTCATCAGGCTCGCTAACCACAATAGCAATTTTATCACCAAATGATTTTATAATTTCTAAACTCCCATCGTTTGAAGCACCATCAATAACAATATATTGCACATTTTTGTACGATTGAGCAAGCACACTCTCTATAGCATCACGCACAAATGCATGGTTATCTAAAACTACTGTGACGATGGAGATTTGGGTCATGCTAAATACTATTATTTTTTTTTGACCTATTTGCATCAAACAACCAGCCCCATTTATTGAAATAAGCAAACGCAGATTGTATATGATACTTTAAGAGTTTGAAACTTTTATAAGAATCTTTAGCATAGCTATGAATAATAGTAACCTTTGGATAGTAAACTGTTCTACTCACCTCACCTATTCTCCTACACAAATCTGTATCTTCCAAATACATAAAAAAACGTTCATCAAATCCCCCAATTTTGGCAAGTATATCGGTACGCATAAACATAAAACAACCAGATAAATTAGGCACATCCATTTGAATGTTGTAATCTTTATGTTTCAACTCGTATGTGTCTAACTTTTGTTTAAAAATATTTTTTAACGCACCTGGTAAAAATCGTCTTCCAATTAAATCAAAAGGTGTCGGTAGTTTTTTACATAAGTATTGTAATGTCCCATCAGGATATATAACTTTTGGCATTACCAACCCAACATCCAAATTATTATCCATAAAGGCAACTAGTTCATCAATAACGCTAGCATCTAATAATATGTCGGGATTAACAACGAGATGATAGTTTACACCTTGTTTAACACTAATATCTATACCAATATTATGAGCTTTACCATAGCCTAAATTATTACCAATAAAATGATAATTTAGTTTAGAATACGAAGTCAAAGATGTTAAGTCTTTAACAGGCGAATTATCAATTAGTAAGATTGTATTTATCTTGTCTGATTGTGAGAGTGCATTAATTAATTCAACTAAGTCGTTTGGCTTATTGTTAAAAGCCACTAAAGAAACATTTACCATCATTATTGGCTAGTTAACATTTTTTGGTAGCTATCAAAATACATGCTTGCCATGGCTTTTGCTGTTTGGCAAGTATGTTTAGTTTGATTATGCTTTACCTTATTAAATAATAGCATCAGCTTATCAACATCTTTTATTGGAAAATAATAAACAGCTTCTTCTTTTGAAGAAACAAAAACATCATGATGTTGAGGTATATCTGAAACTATAATGGTTAAACCGCAAAGCGCTGCCTCTAAAACAGTATTTGGCAAACCTTCTGAAATAGATGCAGATACAAACACATCAGCACACTTAAGATATTCGTTTACATTAGGAACATTTCCCTTAAAAATAATATTACTGCTGGATGTTTTATCAATATGCAATGGGCCATCACCTAAAAAAAGTAACACCGCATTATTAATGTTTGCTTTAATAAATGCATCTATAATAGTCTTAGGATCTTTACGAGGAATTAGTCCTCCCACTGAAATATAAATACTTTTATCAATTGGTAATCCTAATTGTTTTCTGAGTACTAACTTTTCATTATTTGAAACGTTATAAAAAACAGTATCATCTGCCCCATTCTGTATAACTATATCTGGATTAAAGTTTTGATATGTTTTAAATAATGTTTGAGAACATGTTACTTTAAGTGTAGCAGCTTTAAATCCAGACAGTTCTTTATTTGCAATATACTTACCAATGATATTACCATAAGTATCAACATAGTTGTCTTCTAAGTTTGACTCTAGAGTTACTACTCTGTTATTTAATCTTAAATACTTTGAAGCTAGGTAAGTACCCCTATAACTAAAGGTATGAATAATTTCTTGAGGATTTTGAGCAACAAAAACTTGAAGTTCCTTTTTGTATCCAATCATCCCTAAAAACCTAGATTTATTTAAACAAATTACCTTTACTCCTAGCATTTCAAACTCTTTCTTACGAGAGTTTATTGGTTCTTTAGAAAGTGTTATAATTGTAATATTAACTTTATTTTTATCTAAAAACTTGCAATGGTTGAATATAACATTGGTTATACCAGATCGTTCAAGTGTAGAGTTTATGATTAATACATTTATCATTTATTTTTTGTAATTATTAAGTATTCCAATTAACCTATTAAAAACACTGTGGTAAAATCTTAACTCTGTAAATATAGTAATCTCTGTAAACAATACATATACTATAGAGAATTTCAACTTTATTGGAACATTTATAAAAGTAAGCACAATCATTTTAGTAGAACGCAATGCAACCCAAGTGTTAATTTCCACTTTAGCCATTTGTGATAATTCATCTTGATATCTTTTGTGATAGACTTTTCGAATATCCTTTAACAATTTTATACCATTAACTAAATTTAGATAACCCCAGTCTTTGTAGTTCCTTAACTCTATTTGCCTGTGAAGATTGTCATCAATTTTAATCTTGCAAATATTTTCAATCATTAAGCGTGAATAACTAATCAAATTTTCATTTTGAAGGTTTTTATTACCATGTGAAACACTATTGGCATTACGCGTATAATGATACCGATTTTGTTTGCTTGTTAATACCTTTAATTGATATCCTTCACAAAGTAAATTCATAAATAATACATAGTCTTCAACATGCAATGCACTTTGCGACTCGGTGTATTTTATTTTTTTAATAATATTGGATTTAATCAGTAAGCCAGCATGTAACAACGGAGTTTCAAACAGTCCAATAAACTTAGCAGAAAGTGCAGTAGTACCTAAAAAGGTTTCAACGAAACTATGATATCGTCCTTTGCTATCGTAATAATCAGCGTATGAAGTAATAAAATCAACATCCTTATAGTTACTAAAAATATTTATTTGGTTAAGAATTCTATCAGTAGTTAAATAATCATCAGCATCAAACCTCGCAATAAAATCGCCAGTAGACAAATTTAATGCTTTGTTAAGAGTGTTTATAAGGCCTAAATTGATTTCGTTTTTATATAATTTGATTCTTGAATCTGTTTCAGCTATTTCGGTTAAAATTGCAAAAGTATCGTCAGTTGAGCCATCATCAATTAAAATAATCTCTAAATTTTTATAGGATTGATTTAACAGGCTTGGAATGGTTTTACGGATAAATGCCTGAGAATTGTAACAAGGCACTAATACACTTACCTTTTTATTCATGCATTACCTCCATAAATAAAGTATCAGCCAAAACTATTATTGATAAGGATATCAGTAAAAATTTAGCAAGCCAGAATTTTAAAATGTATATAAATGCAACTGCAAACGTAATCATCTTAAGGCAAATGTAATGAATGAAAGTAACATACTCAAAAAAAGCGAAGTTTGTACAAAAAAAATTATCTGAATTAATATATATAAACGAATTATGTTTGTTGAAATCATTTTATGACTAGTGAATGAGAATCTTATTAATTTTAAATACTCCCACCATTGGAGGCGTAGAAAGGATAGTTATAAACCTAGCAGATGGATTAATAAATAATGGATATGAAGCGGAAATATTATTTATAAATGAGTCAGCAAATAATTCAAATACTTTTAGCAATAAAATTAAATGCCATCAAAACAAAGGAGGAAAACTTAAAAACATTGTTGGTAATACGCAGTTATTTAAGAACTATGACATAATACATAACCATACGTTTGGTTTTATAGCTGTTTACGTTTGGTTTATTTCTCTGTTGTCTTCAAAAAAATTAGTTACTACGCTTCATTCAACATTTAATCTAAAAGCGGTACAAATTCCAAATAATTTTAAAGCTGGAAATCGAATTTTTATGGTGTATAAGTATTTTGAAAGGTGGTTTAATTTTCTTGGCAGCCGAATTATTGTGATATCCCCTTTCATAAAATTAATTATGGCAAAATCACTCAGCTTTAAACCAGCTAAAATAACCATAATAAACAACTCAGTTGCAGCTCCAATAATTAAGTTTCCTGAAATTATTCATCGTAACAAAAACCTAGTTTATATAGGCAGATTATCAGAAGAAAAAAATATAGACAAGATAATTGCAGCATGGTTTGATGCAAGTAAATACGCAACAGACAAGGCTTGGAAATTGTTGATTTATGGCAGTGGTGATCAAAAAGTCAAGTTACAAAAAATGATTAAAGATCTAGAATTAACTGACAAAGTGCTATTAATGGGGAACACTTATGATGTATATAAGGAATTAGCAAATTGTCAAATTGCAATTACAGCATCAAAATATGAGGGCTTGCCACTGTTTGTATTAGAATCGATGCACGCTAATTTATGTTGTTTAGCATCTAATATTGATGCTCACCAATATTTAAAGGTTAATGAATGGGGGATTTTGTTCGACATCAATAATCACAACTCATTTACAGAGGCAATTATCAAATTAATAAATAATGATGACTTAAGAATAAACTTAAGCAATAAAACTAAGCGATTAACCAATGACTTTGAATTAAAAAAATTCATCAGCGAGCACATTTCAGTATACAAAGAATTAATATAGACAGTATATTTTACTTGCGTTAACATTTAATTCCTAATTTACTAACTTAGATTGAGTGCCCGGGTTTTGAGACGAAAACACTAACAACAAAATCACAAATGGGTAAAAATCTGTAAGCCCTTTTACATTTGCCACAATCAAAAATGTAAATACAGTAAGAGCTAACCATTTTAATTCTTTGTTATTGACATTCATCACAATTCTATTCAACAATAGGTAATGAAACAAAAACCAAGACAAGCCATAAAGTATTCCTCCAAAATAAATTAACCGCAGATACCCAACGTCAGTTTGCATGTAATAATATCCTTCAATACTAGGGTGATTAAGCCACCCATCCCCTATCAAGTATGTTTTTATTTGTTCAGGGAAACGATACATGGTTTGCAAGTCATTGGATGACTCAGTTTCTAAAGAACCATACTCTGTATAATTAAAAAATGCTTCAAATGCGAAGCGAATTACCATTCCATATTTTTCTGAGTTTAACATAATAGGAATAAAATAGCCTGCTAACAAAAAAATTGTAATGAATGTGATGGCTGCAAATTTCAGGTGTTTTTTTGAATTAGAATTTGGCAAGAATAAATACCCAAATGCAATGATTGCACCAATTAGTGTTGTACGTGCCATAAAAGTACCAACAGCCAAGATAAATAAAAACATTAATGCAAAAGATAAAAGCTTCCTTGATTTGTAAATATTTTCTCTCACCAAATGTACAATAACCATTAATGCAAGGCCACAGTCTAATCCTGCTCCGAAAAATGTCATACCAAAGCCACTCATTCGCATAAAGCCAACTTTATTTTGAATGGCAATATCATTCGGGCGTTGAATGCTATCAAAGATGTTTTTTACAGCAGGACTAACAAAGCTAAAAACACCTATAAAACATTGAATAACAATAACAGTTATATATGCTTTTAGAATAATTTGATAATCTAGGTGTTGATAAAATTGGTTGAGGTACCACGTTAAAAAATACGCTCCACCAAACAAAATGGTAAAGCGAATTAGGAGTTCTAGAATAACCTTATAATCTCCAGAGCCATTGACGATAATAACAAATAAGGCAATAAATAAAATTGCAGATGTTCCTAGCCAAAAAATCAGAAAATCTTTATTTAGTAGTATTTCAGATTGAATATTGCTGTATTTATAAATTACTCTACTAGCATAAATCATCAGCCCCAAAACACCAATTATTAACCGAATTGAAACTGGCAGGAAAATAATTTCCTGTATATACAAATAAAAGAATACAAGAAATATAAATCCTACAAATTTCATTGAAAGATTAAATTATAAACCCCTCTCCAAAAACCAATTTTATAAATAGACTTTGCTGCTGGAAAGAGATAAACTAATGCTTCTTTTTTGTAACCTTTAGCTAATTTCCTGAAAGCAGCTAATTCCCAGTTGCGAATAATATACCTGTAATTTTCTACAAACTGCCATTTTTTCACAATTTTAATTAATGCTTGCGTCATTTTTAGTGTATTGGAAGACATATTACTTCCATGATACCTGTAACTCGCTAATACATCATCCATAAACGCAATTTTATGTTTGTATGCAACATTAAGATGAAAGTCCCAATCTTCAATATACGATTGTTCATCGTAATATCCAACTTCTTGATGAAGTTCTCTTTCGTACATAACAGTTAAAACAGGAATAAATGACCCTTCTGTTGATAGCAACAATTCATTAAAAAAATTTGATGTTTTTGGAGAACTACCATATGTGTATTGAATTTGTCCTTTCTCATCCACAACATTTGCTTTACCATAACACATTTTAATTTGAGGATTCTGCGTTAAAAAAGCTACTTGCTTTTCTGTTTTATCTGTTAACCACCAATCATCAGAAGCTACCAAACTGATATATTTACCAGTTGCATATTCTTTAATTGCTCTATTTAATGTAGCAGACAATCCGATATTATTTTGAGATACAAATGAGAAATCATACTGCTTAGATAATCGCGTTAGTATATTAACACTATCATCCTTAGAACCATCATCAATCACAATTAGTTGAATATTTTTATAGGATTGATTAATTATACTATTAATACAATTCTCAATGTATGGTGCATGATTATAACTTGGCACAATTACAGATACCAAAGGGTAATTAACTTCTGTCATTGAATAGTATATTTTTAAAAATTACAACCATTGCAATAAAATATAAAATATAATTTATCGTGTATGCATAAATAGAACCAATACCACCATATTTATTTACCAAAACCAAAGTTAAACAAACAAGTAAAGCGCCAAAAATTAATTCGGTAATTATAAATAGTACTGTTTGCGCTTTTGCGATCATTTGCATGGCTAACAACCAACTTGCAATCTTAAAAAAATCTCCAATTAATTGTGGTAAAAAATATGCTTCCATTGGTTGAAAGGTATCTGCAAAAACTACCTGTATTACAATGTTTCTTAATAAATAAGTAACTAGTAACAACAAAAAAGTAACTGGAAGAATAAAGGAATATCCTTTTATAAGTAAACCTCTAAGTTCAATTTTATTTTTTGATTCAGATAATTTAGGTAGATAATAAACTGCAAAAGTAGTTGTTATTAAACTCAAATAAATTGACGATAGTCTATTTACTCCCTCATAAAACCCAACCGATTCGACAGTTACATGTGAAGCAAGGTATTTACGAATAACAATTTGCACTAAGGGTACAGCTGCTGCAGATACGAGTGCCATAAGCGAAAACTTAGATAGACCAATAATATCACTTCTTTTTATAATTGCTGCTTTTATTTTATCCAAATCAAACTTCTTAGCTTTTCGGATAAAAAACATCAATATTATAAACACAACAGACTGATAGGAAACCGCAGAAATCAATGCCCCTTTTATGCCATACAGCAAAACCATTGATATAGAAAAAATTAAACCAACCACACTCGCTAATACGTTTATTATATTAAATAATTTGTATTGCTGTAATCCGTTTAATACGGCAATTGCCAACGAAAAAAAAGCGTAAAAAACTACCGTAATTCCAAAGATAATGAATACATAGGCATAAGTTGAATCACCAAATAATATTTTGCTCCAATACGCGCTGCCCAATGCAATTACAATTCCACTAATCAATGAACAAATAAGTGTAATTTGTATTGCGGCTTTAATAATTCGATTTTTTCTTTGTTCTTCATTTTTAAACTCAGAAACAAATTTGATTACCCCGTTTGTTATTGCCCCTGTAGACAGCACAAGAAATATGGTAATAAAGCTAGTAAGCTGCCCTAACATCCCCAATCCTGCAGGACCTAAATAAACTGCTATGATTTTTGCAGAAACAAATGAGGTGAAAATTTTTATGACTGTGGAAATGCCACTATAAACAGAAACAGAAACAAGCTCTGATGATTTTAATTTTTTGATAATACCCATTCAACACTTGTATTAAGCAGTAGTATTAATGTTCTTTTTTTCTGAAGAATAATTTTTATACAAAACATACATTGCAGCTAACACTCCTAACAAAAAAGCGCCAACTATTGCTGTTTTTAGTCTCGACATTTTTTTCTTTTCCAATGGCAGTGTCGGAATATCAACTACAATTAAAGAAGGTGTTTGGTTTTCTAAAGTAAACTTTGCAATTTCTAAATTCTTCAACACTTCGCCATACATCATGTTCAGAATATCCATTTTTTTGCGTAAACGCTCCCCATCCATCCGCCTACTCATTCTTACTACGTTTTGGTTTTGATCTATAAAAGCCGCTCCCGAATTCTCTGTTTTTAATAACTCCTCTTGAATAGAGTCTGCTCGATGTTGAATAATGTTGTAGTGAAAAAGTTGGCGTTCAATAGATTTATTAACATAATAAGAACTTAATTTCTCGTACAAATTTTCTGTAAATAATTTAGAAAAATTTTCTGACAAGCTATTAAATTCAAGTAAAACGATACCTGCACTTTGTGTTACTAATCCTGTTTTTTTCTTTGCAGTAATCGACAACATTTTTCCTTCCAAGAATGCTTTAATCACCTTATCCATTACCTTATTTTCTTGGTAGGTTAGTTGGTTTTGCTCACTATGGGTAAATCTTTCAAATCCTTGCAATGCTGTATCAGAGGCAAACCCATCAACCATTTGGTTAAAATCTATATAATGATTAATGAGTAAATCGTTTTTGCCATTTATCGTTTCTTTTGTTAAAAGCGCATTAGCTAATATAAAGCGGCTGCTTGCCATAAAAACAATTCTATCATCGCTAGTACTTCCAGCACCTCCTCCTAACCCAGCTAAACCTGCTAACGATGATAAAGAGCTTGGTATTCCACTATCTTTATCATTAAGCATAAAACTTAAACGTGCAATATAACTAGGCTTTTGGATTGAGGCATACACAAAACCTAGAACTCCACCAACAAAGCCTACAATTACAAGTAGCTTCCATCTTTGCAGTAATATTTTGAACAGTTTTTCTATTTGAGAAATTATTTCAGTTAGTTTTATATCTTGAGTATTGCTCATTTATATTTATTTTTACCTTAACAACGATATTACAATTACAGCCAATGTAGTTAAACTAGCCGTCATACTCACCACTTCTACTGCCGATAGTTTTTTGCGTTCTTCTTTGGCAGGAACTATAATTTCTGAACCAGCTAATATTTGTGGGTGGTATTTAAAAATTATAAAATTTCGGGTGGCTTTGGCTGATCCATTGGCATATACCACATAACTACGCTTGCGCAATGCGCGTTGGGTATAACCTCCAGAACCTCTCACGTAGCTATTAAATGTTTTCATAGACTTATAAGGTATGCGCACTGGATACAATACTTCGCCACTAATTTTTACGGTTTGTTTTTCGCTTGGCACACTAATTAAATCTCCTTCTTCTAATAGCAAATCATATTTACTACCCGGATTTTTTAAAATTTTAGGCAAATTAATCCCAACAATTGATGTTTGATTCGCAAGTTCATTTTCAATGATGTCTTTTATCCTAAGTGAGTCGTTGGTTTGTTTTTTTAGTGCATCAATTTTTTGTTCTCTGATAACTTTCTCTGCTTCTGTAAGTCGTTTTGAACGTATTAAAACGGCTCCCTTTGTAAACGCAAAACTAGATAATCCGCCACTACGTTTAACCAAATCAGATATACGTTCGGCTTTACTTGCAATAGTGTATTGACCAGGATAATTTACTTCGCCTTCAATAACTACATTACGCTGTTTGGTATATCCAGGTACCGAATAAACAGTAATAATATCATACGGCATTAAAAACACTTCTTTATCTGTTTTTAAATTCTCGTCAACTTCGTATGTAATTATTTTAGCAGCTTCTGCGGCTACAGTTGTACCGTCTGTTTTAAACCTACGTGCAATTTCAATTTTTTTACGTGATGCGTTTTCTTTTAATCCACCAGATGCAATAATTAAATCTTCAACCCGGGCATTATCGGCAAATGGATATTTACCTGGCCTAAGTACTTCGCCCAAAATGGTAATTACATACTCTTCACGTAAGGCCAATTTAGAATTTATTTCTACAATATCTTCACGGTTAAGCTTAATATCATTTTTACCTGCTAATACATCCTTAACATCAAAACTAATTACCTCTGATGTGTTATCATCTTTTAATCTATAAATAATAGCACGCGATGTAAAGGCATCTTCTTTTAAGCCATCTGCTTTTTTAATTAATTTAGATAAAGTTAAACCATCCTCTAAAGCATATTGTCCTGGACGAAAAACTGCTCCAGAAATTTCAACCCTATTTTCAAATCTTTCTAATATTTTCCCTATTTCAAATACATCACCCGACTTTGGTACAAACATTCCAAACATTTCGTTTGGCACATCGGCTACGCTTTTTTCTTTGCTGGTGTTTCTTATTACTTTTATCCTATCGGTGTAGGCAACATCAGTAAAACCACCTGCAAAACCAATGATATCTTTAAGTGTTTCGTTTTTGGCAACTTCGTAGTATCCTTGGCGCTTTACTTCACCGGTAAGCTCTATCCTATTATCGTACGCACCAATTTTTAAAATGTCTTGGTCCATTAACCTTACATTACCTTTCACATCACCTTTAACCAAAAATTCATAAACATCAATGGTAGCAATAGTTTTACCATTACGAATTAATTTTATGTTACGGAATGAACCATTTTTATTGGGCCCACCGCTTGCATAAAGTGCATTAAATGCGGTGGCTAACGATGGCAATGTATATGAACCGGGCATGTTTACTTCGCCAAGTATATTTATCTTTATGCTTCTAATATTACCAAGGGTAATTGATACTGTTGTATTTCCGTTTGATATTCCTGAATAAATAGAAGTTAATTGTGAAGTGATTTTTTTACGTGCTTGTTCAATTGTTAATCCAGAAACTTGCACAGGACCTAATAATGGAATACGAATATTACCTTCTGCACTAACCTTTAATTTATAAGTAGCCTCACTATATCCGTAAATATCTAAAATTAATTCATCATCAGGCCCTAGTTGATAGTTTGATGGTGTAGCAATTTTTAAATTTGGTTCGAAGGTTAAATTTTTATTATTAAACAG
>JAUCCO010000086.1:0-15076 GCA_034676125.1 Bacteroidia bacterium | reverse complement strand
GCTTTATACAGTTTTCTGGTATAAATTCCATCTCTTCTGTTAACTTACATTTACATAGCCAAAAAGTATTTGTAGTGTAATATTTTTTGTCTTTTAAAAAAACATTTATCAGTGCTTCTCCATCAACTATTGTTAATTGATGCGAGCTATAATCATATTCTTTCGCAGTAAAATCTGAATCTAAATTGAATATTTTAGGTTTTTTTTCGCCATTTTTATACATCAATAAACAAGATATATGAGTAATAAAAGTATCCAAGTAATTTCGTTCAATCTTTTCAATATATGGGATGTCAACAAATAGGTACAAATTATTAGTATCTACATCAAATGAGTTAATTTTTATCGCATGTTTTTCGTTTATCGACTTGTAGTAAGCTCTAATCTCATAAAGTTTAAACGTGGCATCTTTAAAAGTCTTATTAAAAATTTCTGCAATTAAATTTGGGTTAGGCCGAAATTGATCACTTGATTGTTTAATTAAATCAGTAATATATAAAGTGTTTTGTGTGGTATTTAATAGGTATAAATCGTTTCCTACTATTTTAGATTTACGTTGGACGTCTGGCCTGTATCCTATTTTCACGGTGTCACCATCTTCATAAGATAAATTATTTAATGTGTCAATGTTGGCGTTAGTAGCTTTAGAATATATACCTGATAAATATTGATTATTATTAAATTCATGAACAAAGTTTTGCGATTTGGCAGAAAAAATTTGGTGCAAACTATCTGAAACTTCTACTTTATAATTGTTCGAAACATTGTTCAAGCTAAACAAATAGTTACTGCATGTAACACAATCGTTAAATTTTGGTGTAATTTTTATTTCAAAACTGCTTGAATGCACTACATTATTAATAAATAATAATGCAAAAATTATAAGGTTTTTCATAATTTAAAACAGGCTAGTTTTTTAACATTCGTCTTTAAATTTACATTGCAAAAAGTAGTAGCATTCTTTGTAAATCAAATTTTAAATATTTTATTTATATATCCTAATGTTTTTGTGGGGGGGGGTAATTGCTTGATAAAGAGTGATTTAAATTTGCTTCATGATTTTTCAAGTAATATTTATTTATCAAACCTTTAAATAGCCTTAAAATTCTTCTAAGTATTTATATTCAACTTTAGCAACTATCTCCCAATACTCGGCTGTATCATTATTAGCTAAATTAATTGGTGGCAAGGCGCCTTAAATCAACAACAACTCTTACCAACTTATAAATGTATTTGGTATTAATTATTGGGTTGATGTTGGGAGGGATTTTTAATCACAAAAAGAGCAATAAGAATACAATATATTTGTTTGTGCCTTCGTTTTTGCTTATCATAATTAGCCACTTGTGGAATTTATACTTGTCATTTCTTATATTCCCGTTTTAAATAAAATTTAAATATACCATGAAATTATTTTTTAGTTTATTAATTAGCTGTGTTTTTATGCTTTGTTCGTGCACCAAGAATAAAGAAATTAACCTGCCTAAAAATTACAAAGAACACCGTTTGCCCATTAATGAAGTAAACATACACAAAGCCATTTTTAAACAAGTAGAAAATAGAAATGCAACTTACTTTACACATCGCGAAAAGACAGGTGTTTTATATGTGTATGATTTTGATTCGAGCAAAATTACTGAAACGTATATTTTAAGTAAAAGTATTGGCAAAATTGATGATTATGCGGTACATAATGATACTCTTTATGTACTTTTTGCTCCTTATGGGATTGCTCTACAGCCTTTAAATAATCCAGAGGGTTACAGTTTTTATTCTTTAAACAGAAATGATTTAGGAACGGGTAATTATTTAAACATTGAACCTGATGGTTTACACATTAATGTAATGAGTAAAGGAATGCTTGGCACTGCATCCTTATTAAAATCTTTTTTTAAAAATGATATTGATGCTTTAATTACACTAAATGCAGATTCAATAGCAATTCAAAAAACAAACGTGAATTATCCTGAAAATTATTCCGATAAATTAAATATTGGACTAACCTATGTGATTAAATGCGTTACCCCACAAAATGTTTTTTATTCATTTGTGCAATCACCCGAACTTTATTTCACTAATCAAACTATTACAAAAACAAAAAATATGAGTAGCAATTATTTTGAAGAAATGCCAATTGTAGATTCTTTAAAGCTTTTTGATTTTGAATATATTGAAAACCTAAAAGGAAGTAGTTTTTGTGCAATAAACTATAATCCAATTCGTAAAGAGATTTACCGTAGTAATTACCATTCACATGGTGGTATAATTAATAAAAGACCATTTTCTGGAAAATGGAGTATAGTAGTTGCAGATGATAAGCCTGATGTTAAGTATGAAATTTTGATGGAAGGAGGCAAGTATATTTCTACTCGAATTATTCCCACCCGTAAAGGTTTTGCATTGGTGGTAGCACCAAATGAAATAGATGATAAAAACGAACTAATATTACACGAATATGCGTTGGAGTAAATTATTGATTCTATGTTTTTTCTTTGTTTGTTCGTGCACTAAGAATAAAGAAATTAATCTGCCTAAAGATTACAAAGAACACCATTTGTCCATTAATGAAGTAAACATACACAAAACCATTTTTAAACAAGTAGAAAATAGAAACGCAACTTACTTTACACATCGCGAAAAGACAGGTGTTTTATATGTATATGATTTTGATTCGAGCAAAATTACTGAAACGTATATTTTAAGTAAAAGTATTGGCAAAATAGATGATTATGCGGTGCATAATGATACCTTTTATGCATTAATTTATCCTTATGGCGTGGCTATTCAGCCTTTAAATAATCTTGATAGTTACCATTTTTATTATTTATCATTTGGTAAAATGGGATTAGGCAATTATTTAAATTTTGAACCTGATGGCTTACACTTAAATGTAATGGGTACTGAAATACTTGTTAAGGCATACTTAATTAACGCATTTTTTAAAAATCCAGTAGACGCACTTGTGGCTTTTAATGGTGATTCTATCAATATTAAAATGATGCATGTACAATATCCTAAGGAATATGCAAATACACTGAATATTAACCTTGCTTATGTAAACAAGTGTGTTACTCCTGATCATGTATTTTATTCTTTTTCTCAATCTGCAGAACTTTATTATTCAAGTAAGTTTGGCATACAATCAGTAAATATGGGTAGCAATTATTTTAAGAAATCAGCGAATATAGACTCTACGAAATTATCTAATCACGAATATCGAGATGGTTTGGAGGGAAGTCTGTTTTATGTGTTGAACTATAATCCAATTCGTAAAGAAATTTACCGTAGTAATTACCATTCACATGGTGGTATAATTAATAAAAAACCATTTTCTGGAAAATGGAGTTTAGTAGTTGCAGATGATAAGCCTGATGTTAAGTATGAAATTTTGATGGAAGGAGGCAAGTATATTTCTACTCGAATTATTCCCACCCGTAAAGGTTTTGCATTGGTGGTAGCACCAAATGAAATAGATGATAAAAACGAACTAATATTACATGAATATGAGTTGGAGTAAATTATTGATTCTATGTTTTTTCTTTGTTTGTTCGTGCCAAAATAAAGAGGTTTATAGGTATGAAAATGCCCAAAAATTGATGCAGCATTATGTTGATTTTAATACCTTAAAGGATGGTGAGCGAGTTTTATTTTACTCTACTTACACAGGTTGCGAATCGTGTAGAAAAATGGTAAAACAAGAAATGGAAGCATTGCAGTTTATTCCAGGTTTATACATCATAACAAATAACAAAAACACACCAATAAAAAGCAACAAAATTTATTTCGATTCATTAGACCTGATAAACAAAACTAATTTAGGCTTTGCCGGTCCAACTGTACTTGAAAAAAGAGGAGAGAAATTGGTTTATTTACTTGAAGTAACTGCACAAAGTAAAGATAGTTTCAACTTTTTGTTTAACGTAAAGTAGTTGTATCCTATAAATGTAAAGTGATTTTTTAATCGTTAAGTATTAAACCGATTATCTTAATCCCAAATTAATCAATAGAAGATTTGAAAAATCGAACTACTTGATTTAGTTGGGTTAATCCCGTGCCGAAGCCTCGGCAAAGAAAATGTTAGCAGTTTTGCATAAAACTGATTTACAGTTTCTTTATCGATTATGCATTTCCAATGCGTAATTTGGGTTAATATTGCAGCATTATATGATGGAACGGGTTTACAAAGCAAGGTATTTTGATGGACACTCAAGTAGCCCAAAAACGGTAGATGTTACTTGGGTTAAAGCTGAATGGCTCATACAATTTTATGACAACAATAACGAGTTAGTTAAGTTTATTTGGCAAACTAATCACATCAAACAGCTACATATTAGTAATGGAATTTTAAGTGTTAAGTATGGCGATATTTTTCCGCAGCCACAATTAGATATTACCGATCAAGATTTTATACAACGATACAAGCAAGCATTTCCGCAGTCGTTTTTTAAGCGGTTTAAGGTATCAACGGCAAGTATAGTTGCTACCGCAATAGTGTTTTTGATGGCTTTGATTTGGGCCTCTTATGTTTGGTTTTTACCTTCATTAGCAAATTACGGAGCCAAAGTTTTTCCTAAAAAGTATGAGATTGAATTAGGCAAAAAAATGTATGCTGCCGTGCTTCAAAACGAAGTTATTGATTCTGCAAAAACACAATCCATCAACCAGTTTTTTAATCAGTTAACTATTGAAAAAAGTTACCCTGTTACCATTACCGTAGTTAAACAAAACGTAGTAAATGCTTTTGCTATGCCCGGTGGCGGAATTGTGGTGTATGATGCAATTTTAAAAGAGATGAACTCGGCTGAAGAATTAGCAGCATTGCTGGCTCACGAGTACTCGCATGTGGAGTTAAAACATGCTACCCGAAATATTTTCACCACACTTTCGGGTTATTTATTGCTTTCGGTTATTTTTGGTGATATGAGTGGAGTAGGAGGTATGTTGATTGAAAATGCAAATCAATTACGCAACTTAAGTTATAGTCGCAAGCTAGAAACAGAGGCCGACAATAGTGGTTTATTGATATTAAATAACAACAACCTTAATGCAAAAGGTATGATTGCATTATTTGATGTGCTTAAAAAAGAAAGTGATGCTGCCGAAGTAAACGAAATGGTTAGCACACATCCAGATTTGGATAAACGTATACTTAATGTTGAACAGTTTATTAAAGATAACCCCTATAAAACCAAACAAAACGATTCGCTTAACTTGTATTTTAATCAACTAAAAAATAATAGTAATTGGAATGAGTAGTGATAATTTGGTTGCTTTAATTACAAATACTGCATTAAAACTTGGGGAGTATTTTGATGATGAACAATTGGCTAAAGCCACCTCGCGCGAGCAGTTGCATCAACAGTTAACCCAGCTAATTATATATTTATTACTACACAAAATGGAGTTGTTATTACAGGCTTTGTATAGAATTGATGTGTTTGAAAAAGACACCAAAGCGGCATTTGCTCAAAACAACCCACAATTAATAGCACCCATTTTAGCCAATTTGATAATTGATAGGGAGTTAATAAAGGCAGAAACTCGTTTAAAGTACCGTAATCTTTAATATGACACAAAACGCTTGTTTGCACAAGTTTCTATAATTAAGTTTGCACCTTAATTTTTTAATAAAGTAAATGATAATTGTAGTATTTTTAATTGCGCATTGGTACATCTCTTTGTTTTGCCAAACGTTTTATTTACACCGCTATTCTGCACACAAAATGTTTACCATGAGCCCTTTTTGGGAAAAAACTTGGTACATTCTTTCTTGGGTTACGCAAGGCACATCATATTTAAATGCACGTGCTTATGCTATTTTACACCGTATGCATCATGCATACAGCGATACTGAAAAGGATCCACACACACCACATTTTTTTAAAGAAGTATTTACTATGATGTGGCACACACGTAGTATATACAATGGCGTGTTGCACGGCACTTTAAAAATTGAAGATAAATTTGATAAGAATTTCCCTGTTTATCCAGTAATTGATAAAATTGCAGATAGCTGGTTTTCGCGCTTAGGATTTGCAGCATTTTACATTGGTTTTTATATTGCTTTTGCTACTTCGCCTTGGATGTTTTTATTGTTGCCAATTCACTTTTTAATTGCTCCTATTCAAGGTGCAGTTGTTAATTGGGCTGGACATAAATACGGATACCGTAATTTTGATGATGAAAAGGACCATTCTAAAAACACATTAATTATCGACTTTTTAATGTTAGGAGAGTTGTTCCAAAATAACCATCATCATGCTGGTGCTCGTCCTAATTTTGCAGCTAAATGGTGGGAGTTTGATCCAGTTTATCCATTCATAAAATTGTTTGATGCAATTGGTATGATTAAGTTGATACCAATTAAATCAAACCCTAAAAAATATTAACCTTTAAATGCCTTTCAAATTTTGAAAGGCATTTTTTTGATTTGACGTTCCCCTATGGGTCGGGCTATCACTACAATCTTTGGTTCGTACTTCACCAAAATATTTTCGCTTTATCCCTAATGCGAAATGTTAGTACTGTGTTGACTAGTTTAATTCGACAGTAGTTAATTTCACGAGACGTTTAACTCCTTAAAACAGATCTTATGAAATGGATTGAAGAAAGTATTGAATCAGCCTTTAAAGATGCGAATCCTGTTACTAAATTGATGATAAAGGATGCGTACAATGATAGAAAAAGAATATTCCAGACTATCCTTGTCATGCTGCTATTAATGGTACTTAGTAGTGCATTTACCTCAAAGTTATTCTGCTACATAAAACTTGATGTTTTGATGCTACAATTGTCCGAAAATTCTAATTTGGCAATTGTATTAATAATCATATTTGCACTCTTCGTAGCTTATAAAGTTGTTTATATTCGATTATTTGTAAAAGGTTTGTTACCCACGATATCGAGTGTCTTTAGGTTAGTGGCAGCACTGCTACTTTATTTCTATTTCCTGAAATTTCAGTTTGAACCATTTGCGCATTTTAAAATTGGGTTTTTATATGGTTCTGACATTTTAATTATACTTAGTTCAATACTCTTACTTGATTTTAGACCGTACAAACAGCTACCAATACAAATTGTTGGACAAGGTTTTTATAATGATTCTTTTGATATTAATTCAAATGAAGATTCATTAAGTCGAAAGCATATCGCCTCTGGAATAGCAAAAACAATCAATGAGACTTACACAAAGAAATCATTCGCAATAGGTGTAATCGGGGAATGGGGATATGGGAAAACAACATTTATTGATTTTATTTTTTCAGAACTAAGAAAAAATGAAGAAAATGTAATCATTCGATTTCATCCTTGGAAACCCAATAGTAAGCCCCAGATAATTAGTGAATTTTATGCTCAGTTAATTAGTGAAGTAGAGAAAATTGATTATAAATTGGGCAGGTCAATCAGTTTGTACACAGATAAGTTAGTTGGAAGTGATTCAGAACAAATTGGATTAATTAAAAATATAATAGCCAATTTAAGAGGGAATAATGAATCGATTGATTATTACTTTGAGATCATTAAAAAGGCAATTCAAACCTCTGGTAAAAAGTTTATAATACACATAGATGATTTGGATAGGTTGTCAGGTGAAGAAGTCGCAGAAATTTTGAAAATAATCAGAGGAACAGCAGAGTTTCCTAATTTCTTTTTTATCAGTGGTTTTGATATTAGTTATATAAAGGAGGTTTTATTTAAATCTAATTCTGTAGCTAATGAACACACATATTTGAGGAAGATATTTCAACTCGAATTTATCCTTCCTCCAATAAATATAAAGGATATAGTTACTAAGGTGCAAGTAATTACTCAAAATGACGATGTTTTAAAGGTTCACTCGAAAAAAATATCAGGTACTTTCAATAATTTATTTGATGTGAGTGTAGCAAAAGCTTTTGCCTTAGTTAATGGCGAATCATATAATTACGAGGAAATTGTTATAAGAACATATAGAGATGTTATTCGCATTTTAAATTCATTAAAAATATCAATGCAAATAATAGGTGAATATATTATAGTAAGAGATTTAGTGATTGTAGAGGTGATAAAAAATTTATTTCCTGAAGTGTATTTGGAGTTGTCAATAGGTAAACGATTATTTAAAATTGTAACAAATACAGATAGAGATGAAAAGGGTAAAGTAAATGTTGATGAAGAAAGGGTTAAACAAGCGGTATTTCGTGTTAATGGTACCAATAAAATTTATGATGAAAAATTGATTATTAGTCTGCTTAATGGAACATCACTTGATAGTCAAATTCAAGGACAAGTTCAAGAAGGAAGATATTCATTGGCATTTGAGGAGAATCATATAATTTATTTCAATTATCTGGGACAAGGCCATCTTCTAGAAGATGATTTTAAAGAATTCTTTGAGGCAACCTTAGATCAAAGAATCGAAATTATTAAAACATATTTTGTGACAAATAAGATATTGTTTATTAATGAATTGTTTAATAGAGAAAAGTCTCCAGATAATTTTGACGTTTTTAAAAAGCAATTACTAACTCAATTATATTATGTAAGTTTATTTGATTCCATCAATATGAACCGAATCTCCGAACTTTTGATCAATTATGTTGATGGTAAACCCAATGACAAGGTTGAGGAGTTGGTGAATTTTATTTTTGAGTTAACTAGTGATACTAAAATTAGTTTGCTAGTTAGAAGCTCATTCAATTATGAGATTCTATATCAATTAATCAAGGGTAATACAAGTATCTCTCTATACTTTGACCATGAATCAATAATTCCAAAACTTAAGTACAAAGCTCATTCAATACTTGAAGAACATTTGACAAGTATTGACAAGATAAATTATCATACTTTTCGGGTGTACTACAATAACTTAGAAACAATAAAAGATAATAGAATTATTCTAACCAAGTCTGCAAATAAATTGTTTCGTGAGTTCATTGATAAACACAAACGAGATTACATCGCTTTACAGTTAAGACCACTTTATACTCCTCCAGATAACTATTACACATTTGAACCATTTATTCCTCAAACATTCGAGGAAGAAGGAGATAAACCGTACGAGAAATTTGAGCAATTTTTAAAGGATGCACTGAAAAATGAAGGATTGAGCGATTTGAAATTTATTGGGGATATATTCTTAAGGTTTGAATCTCGTGAGTTTGATCGTGTTGAATTAACTTCTTCTGAAATTTCTCTCGTCAACAAAATTCAAGAGCCATATTCAATTACCCATTAAAATCTAATTGCGAGTTGGTAAAACCACTCGCACTAAACTAAAACAAAATATACCTTACGCCAACTATTAATCTTCGGCCTTGTAATGCTGCGTAATTATAACTTGGGTCAAACGTGTAGCCATTTGGATTGTTAATACTAATACGTTTATCAAACGGATCGAACGGACGCATAATTGGGTTTTTAGGCATAAAATTAAATATGTTTTTTATTCCTGCATACACCTGTAAATTGGTTTTAATCTTTTTTGTAAACTGTATGTTTTGTATCGCAAACCATGGCGAATAGTCTGGCCTAAAATCATTAGGTAAAATTGGTAAACGCATAGGGCTATAAATTTGCCCAGTGTAATCAATGGTAATATTTGCTTTGCGTAAAGTGTAACTTAACTGAAAAGTACCACTAAATTTTGGTGCATGTATTTGGGTTGATTTTTCATCATTACCAATACTGTCTTTTTCTACTTTAAACACATCCATTAATGTAGCGCCTACATTAACTTTTAACGGAAAACCAAAAGTTGCATCAGCATTTAAACTTATACCTCTACTAATAGAATAGCCATTTAAGTTATCATAAATAATTTTAGTTGGGTCGCTATCTAAATCCGCAATAATGCGGTTTGTAAAGTAGGTGTAAAATGCAGTGCCATCAAGCGTTAAATAACCTTTTCCTTTACTTATAAATTTGGTGTAATTTAAATTGCCATTCCAACTTTGTTCTGGTTTTAAAGCCGATTTTATAACAACCTCACGTGCTCCAGATAATGCCGCATGATCTTCGGTAAATAAATTTACTACCCTAAATCCGTTGCCAATACTAAGCCTAATTGTGTTAAATTTATTAGGCTGTAATTTGTAATTTATTCTGGGCGAAACAATAGAACCATGTTGATTATAATAATCGTAACGTGTGCCTAAAAGTAAAGTTTGGGTTGATGTTAATGTGATTTCATCTTGCAAAAACACACCTGGTAAATAAATCATAGAAGGTTGGTTATTAAAATTTATGTCAGCAGTTGTTGGTGTATTATCATCATAATTGGTATAACGAATTCCTGCACCCAAAAGCACATCATGCCTTAGCCCAAATTTGCGGTTATGCACCAATTGCGCAAAGCCTACATGCTGTATGGCCATGTATGGTATTTGGCCGTAATACGAGTTTTGGTTGTGGTAATTATAACTATACATCAACTTTAATTTTTGCGTAGTGGGTAATTCATAATTACCTATTAACTCAATCCGTTTGGTGTATATACTTTCTCCATAAATACTATCGCCACCTCTAAAATTATTGTTGTAATTTGTTTCACCGCCCCAGCGGTCTTCGTAAAATAACCTAGCAGCTATATTGGCTTCTTTATTGTTTTTTCGGGTAAAACTGTACTTGTTAAAAACCGAAATTCTATTTTGTAAAGTTACATCCGTAAAACCATCTTTATTTTTATCAAAAATGGTATTAAAGTTAAAATAGTTTGCACTTAGCATGGTGGCTACTTTTTTGTTGCTCCACTTAACCGAAATATCTGTATTGTATTCGCCATAACTTGTAGCAAACTGTTCGAACGAAAAACGTGGTGCTTTTTTGGGGTCTTTGGTAATTACATTTATAATTCCTGCCACAGCTTCGCTACCATATAATGTACTAGCAGGACCTTTAGCTACCTCTATTCGCTCTACCATACTATTTGGTATTCCCATCATGCCATAAACTGTGCTTAACGAGCTTACAATGGGCATTCCATCAATTAGTATCAATGTGTATGGTCCTTCCATTCCGTTTATATGTATATCGCCAGTATTGCAAACATTACAGTTCATGGTTGGTTGCACACCATTAACCATACTTAATGCATCAAACAAATTATTAGAAACATTTTTTTGAAAAAACTTTGGGGTGTAAATTTCAATTGGTACTGGGCTATTTAATTTGCTCGTTTCTTTTAAGGTTCCGGTAACTGTAACCTCGTTTAGTGCATTTTGCGATTGCTCTAAAGCAATATTTAAAACCATTGTTTTATTGTCTTTGGCTACAATACGTTTGTGTGCAGTTTCAAACCCCATGGCCGATATTACTAAAGTATAAACTCCGGGTTTAGGTAATTGTAAGGTGTATTTTCCATCATCATTGGCAATGGCACCGGTGGTGGTTCCTTGTATACCAATATTTGCATAACCAATGGACTCGTTTAAGTGGGTTATTTTTCCTGTTATTGTAGTTTGTTGTGCATTTACTTGCTGCGTTAAACAAATTAAAATAAGTATCCAACTAATATATATCCTCATAATTCAGTTGGCAAAAATATATTTTTAGGCTAATCTAAAAAATTATTTCGACTAATTATTTTACTCGTACATGTAAGTAACTATAAATCCATCTATTAAATCATCACTAATATCGTAAAATAAAGGTGTATTGTGTTTGTGTAAGCATCCTCTAAGCTGTGGTTGATTTACAAAAATGGTCATATGCAATTTAAAATCGAGCTCTTTTACACCATAAAATTTGTACAAAGTTTCTTTGGCGCTCCAAATTAAAGTTTGTTGATGAATAAGGTTTTTCGATTCTTCAATCATTTCTGCTTCGGCACCATTAATAAACTTATGTGCTACTCTAGTAATTCGGTCGTCTACCTTTTCTAAATCTAGTGCTACATTGCGGTATTTACTAAACATTACAGCCGCATAATTACTGCAATGGGTAATAGATAAATGGAATTTTTCGCCATTAACCAACATGCTAGGTTTATTGTAGATATCTTTTTTAATTACAATAATTGCATCAAGCCCAAAATGCGTGGTTAAGCAAGCCCTACTAGCAAGCCAGTGTAAGCTGTGTTTGGGTGATGTAGTTTGGTTGTCGGTTAAATTTATTAACAGATTATTTAATGTTTCTACATCTTCTGTAATTTTCCATACCAATAAAAAGGTATTTTCGCCTGGTGTATATGTTTTAATAATCGACATGGGAATAATTAATGTTACAAAAATAGCACATTTTACCGGACACAAAGGTCCAATTTATTCATTGTGCAAAGGATTAAATCAAAACGAGTTTTATAGCGGAGGAAATGATGGCTTTGTGGTGCAGTGGGATACCGTTACCAAAGGCGATGGTAAATTGTTGGTGCAAGTAAACAGGCCAGTATATGCGTTGAGTTTAGATACACAGCGCAACTTACTTTTTTGTGGTGCGGCAAGTGGAAATTTACATGTGGTTGATTTAGCTGCCGGCAAAGAAATTAGAAATATAGAAGCACATACCAAGGGTGTTTTTGATATAAAAATTCATAACAACGAATTAATTACTTCGGGTGGTGATGGCGCTATACATGTGTGGAGTTTGCCCGATTTAAAACTTTTGCGTACCATTGAATTAAGTACACAAAGTGCCCGCTGTTTGGCCATTAATGATGCACAAAATTATTTGGTAGCAGGTTACAGCGATTTTAAAATTCGTGTATTTCAGTTGGCCGATTTTAGTTTATTAAATACTTTGGATGCACATACCAATTCTGTTTTTTCGGTAACTTTTACCAATGATGGCTTGCAACTTTTAAGTGGCGGAAGAGATGTGATGTTGCGCAGTTGGGATGTAAAACAAGCCTTTAAATTAACTACCGAGATTGCCGCACATACCTTGCATATTAACCACATTGCAGTAAACCCAAGTGGTAATTTATTTGCAACCGTTAGTATGGATAAAACCATAAAAATTTGGTCGGCCATTGATTTAACTTTGTTAAAGGTAATTGATAAAGATAAAAACGATGGACACTTAAGTAGTGTAAATAAATGTTTATGGATGGATGATACACATTTGGTAACTGGCAGTGATGACAGAACAATTATGATGTGGAATATTGAAACACAATAAAACCCTTAACTAAAACATGAGTACCATAAAAGAAATAATAATTTTTTTAGAACAACTTGCTCCTCCCGTTTATCAAGAAAGTTATGATAACTGCGGACTTTTAACTGGCAATAAAAATTGGGATTTAACCAAAATACTTGTTACCCTTGATTGTACCGAAGATGTGGTAAACGAGGCCATTAATAAAGGGTGTAATTTAATTATTGCACATCATCCCATCATTTTTGGCGGACTAAAAAAATTAAATGGCAAAAACTATGTTGAGCGCACCGTAATTAAAGCCATAAAAAATGATATTGCTATATATGCCATTCATACCAATTTAGATAATGTGTTGCAAGGCGTAAATGCTAAAATTTGCGAAAAGTTAGGGTTGATAGAAACCCGTATTTTGGCACCAAAATTAAATTTGCTTAAAAAATTAAATGTATATGTGCCACAAAGTCATTTGCCACAAGTGCAACAAGCTATGTTTGATGCAGGTGCTGGCAGTATTGGCAATTACAGCGAATGTAGTTTTTATGCAGCCGGAACAGGAACTTTTAGACCAAACGAAAATAGCGATGCATTTGTAGGCGAAGTAAATACATTACACCACGAACCAGAGTATAAATTAGAAGTTTTGGTAAACGAAGCCAATATAAACCAAGTAGTTGCAGCAATGCTGGCCAATCATCCATACGAAGAAGTGGCTTACGATATTGTACCAATTTTAAATGCGCATAAACAAGTAGGCAGTGGTATGATAGGAATTTTGCCGACAGAGCTTGATAAAAACACATTTTTGGCCCATTTAAAAGCCGCTTTTAATCTAAAAACAATACGATTTACAGCGTTTGATAAACCCATTAAAACTGTTGCTGTATGTGGTGGTTCGGGTAGTTTTTTACTAAAAAATGCAATAAGTGCTGGGGCTGATGCTTTTATTACCGGAGATTTTAAGTATCATGAGTTTTTTGATGCCGAAAAACACTTGATGATTGCAGATATAGGTCATTATGAGAGCGAAATTTTCACAATTAACTTAATTGCTGATGAAATTTTAAAAAAATTCCCTACTTTCGCGGTCCTTTTATCAGAAATTAATACGAATCCAATAAATTATTATATTTAAAATATGGCTGCTAATACAGAGTTAACCGTTGAACAAAAACTTCAAGCACTTTATAAGCTTCAGGTTATCGACACGAAAATTGATAAATTAAGATCGGTACGTGGCGAATTGCCATTAGAGGTTGCCGATTTAGAAGATGAGTTGGTTGGTTTAGAAACACGTAGCGAAAACTTAGAGGCAGAAGTGAAGCAAATGGAAGCATCTATTTCGGCTAACAAAACCAAAATAATGGATTCTAAAGCCAATATTAAAAAATACGAAAAACAACTTGAAAACGTAAAAAATAACCGTGAGTTTGATGCCTTAAATAAGGAAATTGAAATTGCTGGTTTAGAAGTTCAAGCTGCTGATAAGCGTATTAAAAACTTACAGTTTGATATTGAGCAAAAGAAATCTGGTAAAGAAGCTTTACTTGCCGAGTTAGAAGGTCGTAAAATAGATCTTAAAAACAAAAAAGGTGAGCTTGATAACATCGTTGAAGAAACCGAAAAAGAAGAAGCTGAGTTAAACAAACTTCGCGAAAAAGCTTCTGTAGGTATCGAAGATCGTTTATTAAACGGTTACAACGGTATTCGTGCTAACGTAAAAAATGGTATTGGTATAGCAATTATCGAGCGTAATGCTTGTGGTGGTTGTTTCTCTAAAATCCCACCTCAACGCCAAGCAGATATCCGTCAACGCAAAAAGATTTTAGTGTGCGAGCATTGTGGTCGTGTTTTGGTTGATCCTCAGTTGGCTGAAGAAATTAGTTTATAACATTTACGTAGTTTTTACAACTATGATAAAATATAAAGGAGCGCGTTTGGTTTTTACCTATGTGCTCCTTTTTTGTTTTTTTGGGTTTGAAGTTAATGCCCAAAATCAATT